>JAAYII010000352.1 GCA_012523535.1 Peptococcaceae bacterium | reverse complement strand
TTATACTTTGTTATTGCCAAAAGAAGACCGCCACTATATGACAAAATCCCAACTTCTTGATCAGGTAACAATGCTATTGGGCGGAAGGGTAGCGGAAGCGCTGGTTTTGAAAGAAATAAGTACCGGGGCATCCAATGACCTGGAACGTGCCACCAATATTGTTAGAAAAATGGTTACTGAATTGGGTATGTCGGAAGAGCTTGGACCGGTAACTTTCGGGCATAAAGAGGAACAAGTTTTCCTTGGTAAGGATATTGCGCGGGATCGCAATTATAGTGAATCCGTAGCCCAGGCCATTGACAACGAAATTCGCCGCATTATTGATGAAGCCTATCAAAAGGCTCAGGACATCATTATTGAAAAAATGGATATTCTTCATGCGATTGCCCAAGCTTTAATGGAAAAAGAAACTTTAGAGGCTGAGGAATTCCTGGAAATTATTGCTCGCTTTGATGAAACCCGCAAGCAAGAATTGGTCAAAAAAGAAAAAAATGAGGAAAACTCAGTCCAAGCAGCAGATAAACAGGATAACCATGTACAAGAGAGGAAAGGCGATTTCAAGCTGGCAGAAAACGTAACTTTCGAATAACTATTATAACATTTAAATTTTGATAAAAGCTCCTTATATTTTTGCTTTAATATAACAGAATAATGAATTAACAGAATAATTTATGGGAGAATTCGGAATGGAAAAAACATTTCTCATGTTAAAGCCCGACGCAGTGCAAAGAGGACTTATCGGTGAGATTATTTCCCGTTTCGAAAAAAGAGGCTTTAAATTGATAGGCTTAAAAATGCTTAAGCTTGACAGGGCGACGGCTGAAGCTCATTACCGGGAGCACAAAGGAAAACCTTTTTTCGAGTCAACGGTTGAGTATATCACCAGTTCTCCTGTAGTGGCCATGGTTTGGGAAGGGAAAAATATAGTTGCCTTAGCCAGGCAAATGATGGGTGATACAAATCCGGCTCAAGCTTGTCCTGGCTCCATTAGAGGCAGCTATGCGTTGGACATCAGTAGAAATATAATCCATGGCTCCGATTCCCCCGAAAGCGCAGAAAGAGAAATTAAGTTGTATTTTCGAGAAGACGAACTAATGTCATATTCTAAAATCGGGGAAGAATGGCTGAGTTGATCAAGTAGTAGGACATCCGTTTATGGATGTCCTTTTGGAATCACAGAGGTGAAAACATGCAGCCCAATAAAAATATAGCCATAGGTTTAATAACTCTTTGTTTACTGGCTATTGGTTTTTTTTCCGTTGTCCTGATTAAAGCCTATTATCAACATAATAAGGCTGACGACGTACAAGAAGCAAGTCTACCCAGCCTTATCCAATTAGAAATGGAAAATGAGAAGTTAACTCAAGAAAACGAAAACCTCTGGGAGGAGCTTACCAAACTACAAGCCGCGGACGGTGCGGCCGCTCTCGCTTCTCAACAATTGGAAGAGGCCAGCATCAATGCCTGTCTTGTAGGGATGACAGGGCCGGGAATAAAAATTATTCTCGATGATTCCCGTGAGGAAAGAATTGCTGAAGCGGGTAATTATGTTATCCACGAAGAATATTTAAGTGCATTGGTTAACGCTTTATGGAACGGCGGAGCGGAAGCAATTGCTATTAATAATCAGCGTTTGACCGCTCATACGGAAATCTTTTGCAGTGGTTCTTATATTCAGATTAATGGGACTAGACAGATGCCCCCCTATCACATAGTGGCTATCGGTAATCAAGAAAACCTCAAGTCAGCGTTGCAGTTCTATTTATGGGATAAATTGGGAGAATATCAACAACTATATGGAATAACCAGAAAGCTTGAAACTCCGAAAGAACCTCTTACTGTTCCGGCTGCCAAACAGTTTACCTTCAAATATGCCCAGCCGGTTAAGGAGGGTTAATTTTGAGAAATTTGAACAAGCATGTAGTTACAGTAGCCACTATTGCTGCCATTATTATTGGCTTTTTAATTGCGGTTCAAATTCAAACCAAAGAAGAAGCGGATACGGCTGCCCAAATTCAAAGCAAAAGATTGGCTCAGATAAAGTCGGTTACCGAAAGTCTTACTGAGAAGAATAAAAAGCTTCGGGAAATCCAAGAACAGCTTAATGAACAGATCAATAGTTACAGGGAGAAAAACATAAATAATCCGTTGCTTATTGAAAAACTAAATGAACTAAAAATGTCAGACGGGACAATTGCTGTCCAGGGTCCCGGAATTAGACTGAAAATTCAAGACAGCGGTCAAAATATTGATGTTTTGTTTCCTATCAATACTGACGATTTGAGAAGGATTGTCAATACTTTGCGTTTTGCCGGGGCCGAAGCGATTAGCATAAACGGCCAAAGGATAGTATTTTGTACTTCAATAGTAATGAGCGGCAATTCAACAATTTTAGTTAACTCTGTGCCGATAAGCAAAATAGGCGGAACGACCTATGAAATACTGGCTATAGGTGACCAAACTGTACTGGTGGATTATCTAACCAATCTGGAAATATTACCTCTAAAACAGGCTGGAATGAAAGTAGATCTTACTAAAGAAATTGTAACGATTCCGGCTTATAAAGGTGGGTATACCTTTGAATATGCAAAAACTATACAACCTTCAAATTATTGATTGCCGGGGCTTAACTCTTGAATTAGGAAAAAGAACTTTAATAATGGGGATTCTCAATGTTACCCCCGATTCATTTTCTGACGGCGGGAAATATTATACACCGCAAAAAGCATTGGAACACGCGGCACAGTTAATTTCTGAAGGTGCAGATATATTGGATATTGGAGCGGAGTCTACTCGTCCCGGGCATAAAGAAATAAGCGCAGAGGAAGAATGGTCGAGACTTGAGCCTGTGCTTAAGGAACTTGTAAAAAAAACTCCCATACCTATTTCCCTTGATACCCAGAAGGCTGAAATTGCCGAAAAAGCCTTAGATCTGGGTGTACATATTATTAATGATATTTGGGGATTGCAAAAAGATAATGAAATGGCCCGAGTGGCTGGGGCCTACGGTTGTCCGGTAGTAATTATGCATAACAGGAACAACACTTGTTATCGTGACCTTATCGGGGAAATATTGCGTTTTTTGGCTCGGAGCATTGAATTGGCAATCAAGAGCGGAGTACAAGAGGATCGAATAATTATCGATCCGGGAATTGGCTTCGGTAAAACAACCGAACAAAATATAGAAGTGATCAGACGCCTCAAGGAATTAAAATCGCTTGGTTTCCCTGTACTACTTGGTGTTTCGCGCAAATCGGTAATTGGAAATACCTTAAATCTTCCTGTTCAAGAACGTCTGGAACCTTCTATTGCTCTGGGTGTTTTAGGTATTGCAAGCGGAGTGGATATTATAAGGGTTCACGATGTTCTCCCTCATAAAAAAGCTGCATTAATGGCTGACCAAGTACTACGAAAATCTAATGGAGATAAAAATGAAAACTGAGAATATTATTCATTTGCGAAAAATGGAATTCTATGCTTATCACGGGGTTTTGCCGGAGGAAAAGAAACTAGGCCAAAAGTTTTCCGTCGATGTGGATATTCACTTTCCCGGACTGGAAAACAAAAATGATAATTTGGCTTATACCATTGATTACAGTCTGGTTTATCAGGTAGTTAAACAATGTGTGGAAAATGAACGTTTTGACTTAATTGAGTCTCTCGCAGACAGAATTGCGGGCAGGATTCTGGATGAATTTGAATGTACAAAGGTCAGGGTAGAAGTTCACAAGCCCCAGGCCCCTATTCCGGGATTATTGGCGGATATCTCTGCAGAAACAATTAGGGAGAAATAAAAATGATTGCTTATTTAAGTCTAGGCAGCAACCAGGGCGATAAAAGATATAATCTGGAATCCGCGACCAGAATGTTAGCACAAAGCCGGGGAATAAAAGTCGTTAATATTTCCAGCTTTTATGAGACTGAGCCTTGGGGTGGGGTTGACCAGGATTCTTTTTTAAATATTGTCATAGAAATAGACACTACCTTAGAACCGATTGAACTGCTTCACCGCTGTTTGGAAATAGAACAGTTGCTCGGCAGAAAGAGGGAAATACATTGGGGACCGAGGGTTATTGACATTGATATCCTTACTTATCAAAATCTGCAAATTGATTCGGAGGAGCTTACAATTCCTCATCCCTATATGCAACAACGGGAATTTGTACTTGCCCCTTTAAGGGAAATAGCTCCGGAGTTCATATTGCCGTCGGGGCAAAAAGTAAAGGATGCTAAAGGAGAAGGTAAAGTTCAAAAAATACTTTTAAATAGAATTGATATATAATATAATGAACAATGACAACTGCGGGCAATATCTTGACGAATTGTACCGTAGCATTTTAAAAGGGCAATAAATAAAAGTACAGCAATTTGCAAAAGACTATTAAAAACTAAATTGTGAATTGCGCATAAGCCGCTTGGATATAATACTGGGACGGTGAAGGCGAATAACTAAGATATTTAGTGCACCTTCGCCAAAAGAGGTGTATTTTTTTGTTGGATACTAAGAGTTTTGCTATTATCGGCACAGGGGTTGTAGGAACTTCCATAGCGATAATTTTAGAAAAGGCCGGTCTTAAATGTGTTGGGGTGAACACTCGGAGCCAGGCTTCGTATGAAAGGTTTTGCGGGTATCTACCCAAAGAACATTTGACCCTTGAACAAATATCGCGACTGGCGGATTTAATTTTTATTACTACCCAGGACAGCGCTATTGAACAAGTAGCGGATAAATTGTCCTCCTATAAATCCAGAAAAAAAGATCAAATCTGGGTTCATTGTTCCGGTTCTTTGCGGTCAGAAATTATGTGCAAAGATCCAAGTCTACCGGTAGGTTATCTATCAATTCATCCCCTGCAGGCCTTCGCTAATGTGGACAGCGCATTGACTTTATTGCCGGGGACTCATTTTGGCCTGGAAGGCAGTTCAGGCAAGGTAGAAGAGGTAGGATTAAAGCTCGTGGAAATATTAGGAGGAATTCCGCACCGTATTGAGCCGTCCAACAAGACTCTCTATCACGCCGCTGCAGTGGTAGCTTCCAACTATCTTGTGGCTCTTTGCTTTCTGGCGGTTAAATTGTTTGGCTTGGTAGGCATAGAGAAAAAAGATGCCCTTGAGTCTTTACTGCCGCTGATGGAAGGCGCTTATAAAAACATTGCCCGTGTAGGGATAACGGAAGCGATAACCGGGCCTATAGCTCGGGGTGATGTCGAGGTAGTAGCTAAACATTTGAAAGAGATGCCTGAAGAATTTGTTGAAATTTACAAAGGGTTAGGGCGGCTGGCTTTGGAATTGGGACAAAATAAAAGTTATCAACATGGAAGTGTTTATGACCCGAAAGCATTTCAGGAACTAAAACGCTTGCTGGAAAGCTCAGCCAAAGTGCATTGACAAACAGGAGGAAAAAAATGAAGATAACAAAACAAATAGCTGAATTAAGAGAATATGTTAAACAGGCCAGGAAACAGGGAAAAAGTATTGTTTTAATTCCAACCATGGGTTTTTTGCATCAAGGACATCTTTCCATGGCTGAGCATGCCCGTAGGCAAGATGAGGCTCGCGACAAGTTTTATATAGTTATGAGTATTTTTGTTAATCCCCTTCAATTCGGCCCCAATGAGGATTATGACAAGTATCCGCGCGATTTGGGCTGGGATGCGG
>JAAYII010000351.1 GCA_012523535.1 Peptococcaceae bacterium | reverse complement strand
GGGTATATATACATACCAAAAAGAGTGGTAACACGGAAGTATTAGCTTTCGTCTCTACAGAGGGGACGAAGGCTTTTTAATTATCTACAGAAAAAAGTTTTAAAAGAATAAAACTTGGCACGGCAAAAGAGTAAAAAATAGGAAAAGAGGAGGAATTTGAAATGAAACTTGCTTTTTCAACCCTTGGTTGTCCGGATTTTAGCTGGCCGGAGATTTATTCCATGGCTAAAGATTTAGGATTTAATGGTATTGAAATCAGAGGCTTGGGCCAAGATATTTTTGCGGTCAAAGCCCAACCTTTTACCGAATCCGAACTCCCAAAAACCATAAAAAAACTTGCAGAACTACGTTTAGAAATTCCGTGCCTCTCTTCCGGTTGTTGTCTTAAATTTGAGGAGATTTTTGAAAAGAATCAAGCTGAGATTTTAGAGTATATACAATTGGCCTCCAAACTGGGCACGCCCTACATCCGGGTCCTGGGAGATTTGGAACCGCATCCCACCGGAGAAGTGGATGACAATATTGTTCTCAAGGCTTTAATGCAACTGGTTCCTGCAGCTGAAGAGAAGGGAGTTACCCTCCTGGTGGAAACCAACGGGGTTTATACCGATACCGCCAGGCTGGCCCGCCTCCTAGAAAATATAGCCAGCGACAATGTGGCCGCCCTCTGGGATTTGCACCATCCTTACCGTTTTGCCGGAGAAAAGCCGGAAACCACTATTAAAAACCTCGGTTCATTTATTAAATATGTGCACATTAAGGATTCTGTGGTCGAAAACGGCTCTATCCGCTATCGCATGTTGGGGGAAGGAGATCTGCCGATTGATGAAATGATGCGGGCTTTACGGGCTATAAACTACGAAGGTTATGTTTCCTTGGAATGGGTGAAACGCTGGGCCGCCGATTTGGAATCCGCCGGTGTAGTATTCCCGAACTTCGCCAATTACATGTCTCGTTATATAAGAAAAACAGCTCCCAAAGGACACCTGTTTGATAATAAAAGCAAGACCGGCAAGTATGTGTGGCCTAAAGATACATTAATCGATCTGACCTTTCCTCAGGTCCTGGACAGAATAGTCGAGGAGTTTCCGGACCAATATGCTTTCCGTTATACCACCCTAGATTACACCCGTACTTATGCAGAATTCCGCGATGATGTGGACACTTTTGCCCGGGCTTTGATTGCCATGGGTGTTAAACCAGGCGATAAAGTCGCTATCTGGGCGACCAATATTCCCCAATGGTTCATAACCTTTTGGGCCACCACCAAAATAGGAGCTATTCTGGTCACCGTTAATACCGCTTACAAAATATATGAGGCTGAATATTTGCTCAGACAGTCCGATACCCATACCCTGATTATGATAGACGGCTTCAAAGATTCCAATTATGTGGGCATTATTAAAGAACTCTGCCCGGAACTGGAAACATCAGAGCCCGGCCAACCGCTGCGTATTAAACGGCTTCCTTTCTTACGCAACATTGTGACTATAGATTCCCGGCAAAATGGTTGTCTCACTTGGGAAGACGCCATTGCTTTGGGTGAAAAAGTCCCTCTGGAAGAAGTTTACAGAAGGGCCTATCTCATTAATCGCCACGATGTCTGCAATATGCAGTATACATCCGGAACCACCGGTTTTCCCAAAGGTGTTATGCTTACCCATTACAATGTGGTTAACAACGGCAAAACCATCGGAGACTGTATGGACCTGTCTACAGCCGACCGGATGATGATTCAGGTCCCAATGTTCCATTGCTTCGGCATGGTACTGTCCATGACGGCGGCTGTGACCCATGGGGTGACAATGTCCCCGATTCCCTATTTTTCACCCAAACTGTCACTGGAATGCATCAACAAGGAAAAGATCACCTGTTTTCAAGGGGTTCCTACCATGTTTATAGCAATGTTGGAACATGAGGATTTTGCCAAAACAGACTTTTCCCATGTGAGGACCGGGATTATGGCAGGCAGTCCTTGTCCGGTTAAAGTGATGCAAGATGTTGTGGACAAAATGAACATGAAAGAGATTACTATAGTTTACGGCCAAACCGAAGCCTCTCCCGGTTGCACCCAAAGCCGGGTAGATGATTCTTTGGAAGTGAGGGTCAACACTGTAGGCCGGCCCTTGCCGGGCATAGAATGCAAAATTGTGGATCCTGTGACCGGCGAAGATCTTCCTGACAATGTGGATGGAGAGTTTGTGGCCCGTGGCTATAACATTATGGCAGGCTATTATAAAATGCCGGAAGCAACGGCAGCCGTCATCGATGAGAATGGCTGGCTTCACACCGGCGATCTGGCCAGACGGGACGAAAACGGTAATTATAAAATCACCGGACGTATTAAAGATATGATTATCCGAGGCGGGGAGAACATTTATCCTAAGGAAATCGAAGATTTTATTTATACTCATCCTAAGGTAAAAGACGTACAGGTGGTCGGCGTTCCGGACAAGCAATATGGCGAAGAAATAATGGCCTATGTAATTCTTAAAGACGGGGAACAGCTCACGGAAGAGGAACTCAAAGATTTCGTCCGCGCCCATTTGGCCAAACATAAAACCCCCCGCTACGTAGAATTTGTTACCGAGTTCCCAATGAATGCCGCCGGCAAAATTCTAAAATATAAATTGAGGGAACAAGCCATTGAAAAGTTGGGCTTACAAGCAGAAAGCCAAATCGTTACCGCTTAGGCTCGCAATTCATAATTTATAGTACAACCATCCTTAAAACATGATATGTTCCCCTTTGAATAAGCATTAAAAAATTCAAGGTTATTCAAAGGGGAGCTCTTATTTATTGCTTCTAAAGAAGGATTTGCGTTTGTAAAATCGGTTGAAGGACATTTTAATTCTATGTCGAATAAATATTTTTGCTGATAAAAAAACGTATTTTTCCGCTCTATATCAATCAACTCAACAAGGTGAGATAATGCAATTATTTCAATTTATATTACAGCATAAGATAAGCAATTTTTTTAAGATTGGCAATTATTACCATGATGCTCATGTTGCTATTAATAGATTTAAGCTCCAATTAAAAAAACAATTTGAAAAAAAATTCACCATTATATTTTTTTCTCCAAATGAAGCCAAGGTTAAACAATACCATATACCAGCCGTCTTTAACCTGCTTTTAAAAATTTCAGCAGGAGCGCTTTTGACTTTTAGCCTTGCTTTGATCCTTCATACTTTGTATTTAGCCAATTACATTAAAACTCATGAAGCCCAGTTTGCCAGAGTTGATCAATTGGAAAGCGAATTAAAGAAAACTGAGATGGAGATTGCCGCTCTGACCAAAAAGAATGCCGATATAACCTCGGCTGAGTTACCATCCATCATAGCTTTTGAAAACCAAGCTATTGACGTCTTGAAAGATCAGGTTGTCAGTTACGGCACCTTAAGCCGCGGGAACGATTCCAGAGGCCGGTCTTTGGAGGAAATAGCCGCCCAGGATGACCTTAGCTTGGCAGACCATGAAAAACTTCTCCAACTCATTTACGATACCGCCATTAATAATGCCCAACAACTGGCCCATATTCCTTCCATTTTGCCCTTAAAGGGAAGTACATATATAACTTCTCCTTACGGTTATCGCCGCAACCCGTTCGGAGGTCGTTCAAGTGAATTTCATGACGGTGTTGATTTCGCCGCCAGTTACGGTACACCTGTTTATGCCACGGCAGACGGCGTTGTTTCCTTCGCCGGTTGGGACTACGGATATGGTCGCAAAATCGTTATTAACCATGGCAACGGTATTATTACTTTCTACGGGCATAATTCCAAATTGCTCGAGAGTGCCGGGACCGAAGTCATTAAAGGTGAGTTGATCGCTTACAG
>JAAYII010000027.1 GCA_012523535.1 Peptococcaceae bacterium | reverse complement strand
TCTCTACGCTAATTATGATACGGTTAATTCGAGCAGCTCGCTAAAAATAATAATGCGGAGGTTAAAATGTCACTTCAATTACCACATTTTATAATAAAAAAGAATAATAGTTTATGGCTGACTGAAGATGAACGGGATAATTTAAAGATAAGCTACAGGATAAAAGAAATCGTTTTCTCAGGACAATCTTCTTTCCAACATGTAATGATCCTGGACTCTTATGATTTTGGCAGGATGCTTGTTTTGGACGGCATTGTACAGACTACTTCTTTGGATGGATATATCTATAACGAGATGATTACCCATATCCCATTATGCATTCATCCCAGCCCTCGCAAAGTATTAATTATTGGAGGCGGAGATTGCGGTGCGGCCAAGGAAGTATGTAAGTACTCATCAGTTGAACATATTGACATGGTGGAAATCGATCAACTGGTAGTAGATGTTTGCCGGGAGCATTTGCCTGAAGTATCCGGGAATTTGTCAGATCCCCGTGTACATTTTATTTTTGAAAACGGTGTTACCTATGTCCAAAATAGAGAAAACGAATATGACATTGTAATTGTTGATTCATCCGACCCTATCGGGCCGGCCAAAGTTTTATTTGAAAAAAGTTTTTATCAAAACCTTTACAAAATACTAAAAAGTGATGGCCTTATGGTTTGCCAAAGCCAATCACCAATCTTTCATGCCGAAATAATGAAACAAACTTTTATACGCATTAGCCAGATTTTCCCCTTATCAAATATATACACAGCCGTTGTTCCTACTTATCCCGGAGGGCTATGGAGTTTTACTATTGGTTCTAAGCAATATATCGATCCTGATCCCAGCCGCCTTGTTTATAAAGACACTCGCTATATAAACCCAAAGGTATTGGAAAATTGCTTTTCTATACCTCAATTCATGGAACAGCAGCTTAAATCCGATTAAAATCTGTTAGATAATTATATTTATTGACAATTACTACAGGTAAGGCTAAGTACAAATAATAGGAGGCAATATGCTCAATAATGTGACTGCCTGGTTAAAAAGCCTAAATCCTGAATTCATATTTGATATGGCAATTGCAGCGGCAATCATTATACTCTTTGTTTTTTTCCGCAAATTTTTTTTCAAGTACCTGTCAAAGGCAATACTAAAATTAACCAGAAAAGCCCCGACAGACACTTTAAGCAATATTTTCTTGGCCTTTGAAGGGCCCATCAGCACTTCTTTTGTAATTTTAGGGGTTTACCTGGCTTTTCGTTATTTACCTACCGATATCATTTCCACTGTTTTATTGGTTAAAATCTTGCGCTCTATTCTTGTTATTTTAATCGCCTGGGGACTTTACAATTTGTCCTCCACTTCCTCAAGTTTTTTTGAAAGATTAGCCTATAAAGTCAACATTGAAGTTGACAAGATTTTACTACCATTCGTCTCAAAACTTCTTCGTTTTGTCATCATTGTCATGGCCATCAGCATCATTGCTAGCGAATGGCATTATAATGTAAGCGGATTTGTGGCCGGTTTGGGTTTGGGAGGTTTGGCTTTCGCTCTTGCAGCTCAAGACTCTTTAAAAAACTTTTTTGGCGGAGTTGTAATTGTTACTGAAAAACCTTTCACTATCAACGACTGGATAAAAACACCCAGTGTGGAAGGTATTGTGGAAGATATTACTTTCCGTAGCACCAAAATAAGGACTTTTGCTCAAGCCTTGGTTACTGTGCCCAACTCTACTTTGGCCAATGAACCAATTACCAATTGGAGCAAAATGGGCAAACGTCAGATTACTTTTACTTTGAAAATCGCTCATAATACTCCTCAAAACAAAATAAAAACCTGTGTCGAACAAATCGACAAATTGTTGAGAAATCATGATGGTATTGACCAGGATTTTATTTTAGTACGCTTCAATGAAATTAAAACCAGCAGTTTGGAAATATTTTTATACTTCTTTACCAAAACAACTTCCTGGGCTGAATATCTACAGGTTAAGGAAGACATTAACCTAAAAATCATGAAAATATTAGAAAAGGAAGAAATCTCCCTTATGTTTCCCAGTCAAAACATTTTTTTAGAAAAGAAAAAATAAACAGTACCAAACAGAATTTTTTTATAAAAAAATATTGTATTTATTTGCATTACATAGTAATATCAAAAAGGGAAATAATTCCATATTATTACATTTTATGATATTAATAGTAAGCAGATAAAAAAATATTTACAATATAAAAAACTAGCAAACCTATTGAGTTTATCAACGTGAAATAATTATTAGGAAGGTATAAATACATTAACCAATATAGTTTTCTGAATATTCAGATATTGTTATTAAAAAAGATACTGAAAACAAGCATGTAGACAGGATTAAATAATCTTTTATCCATTTTGTTTAATGTTTTCTCCCTACTTTTTTCTCCCTATTTTATTATAAACGAGAACCTCCTGTCAAAATAAACAGGAGGTTCTCAGTATATCCTTTCTCCTACTTTATAACAACTGCCAAGAGTTTCGCCGGTCTTTGGCCATGGGCTTTCATGGCATGAGGAACAGAGGAATTAAAGTATACGCTGTCGCCTTCGGACAACCTATAAACCATCTTGCCGATAAAGAAATCAACGCTGCCTTCCAACATATAATTAAATTCCTGCCCGTCGTGGGTATGCAGTTCCGGTTGGACATCGTTCTTCGGTTCCACGGTAACCAGGAAAGGTTCCATTTTATTATGGTGAAAAGTATAAGCCAAATGCTTATAGTCATAATCCTTTCTTCGCTTAATTGAATATCCTCCTCCCGCTCTGGTAACGCAGCAGGTGGAGAACTTAGGATTTTCCCCACTGATAATATCGAATACATCGACTCCTAATATGTCGGCTACATTATAGAGAAAACCAATTGTGAAATCCTATTCTCCGGCTTCATATTGCAGATAATACAATTATAACCCTGCTCATTAGCATAAGCTTCAATACTTTTTATGATTTTATAATCTGCCCCAGAGAGTTCTGCTACAATTATAGCCAACATCTGGGTCTCTTTCTTGGCC
>JAAYII010000350.1 GCA_012523535.1 Peptococcaceae bacterium | reverse complement strand
CCGCCAAGTACCGCCTTCATCACCATCAGGGTTTTGACCAATGAAACAATCGGCGCTTTGTTAATGGCCGGTTTGGTTACGGGATGTATTGCAGTCATCCTGCTTTCCGTTGCCGCCATAATTTATTGCATTAAAACCAAAGCCTATGAACCCTTAGAAAAAATAACACTTAAAGAAAAATTAAAAATAACCTGGAGATCAATAGGAACCTTGTTCTTACCCGTTCTCATGCTGGGCGGTATCTACAGCGGAATTTTTACTCCGACGGAAGCGGCAGGCGTCTCTGTCGTCTACGGTATCCTGTTTTCCGTACTCACCAGGCGGGTAAGCATCAAAGATATGGTGGGTCTGATCTCCAGTTCCACCAAAACCGTGGCTATGATTGCCTTATTGGTAGCTGCCGGTATGACACTTTCCAACATCACCGCGATGCTGCAAATTCCTCAAACAGCTATGGAATGGGTTACAAGTACCGGCTGGTCCGGTGCGGCAATCGTAACGACATCCTTGGTGATAGTCTTTATTCTCGGCATGTTCCTTGATGCCGGAGCTATTATTATTTTGACCATACCTATTCTGTACCCGATTATTGTGGCCTTAGGTTATGACTTTATCTGGTATTCCATAATCTTCGTTTTCTGTACGGAAATCGGCCTTATTACTCCGCCTGTCGGGATGAATTGTTTTGTATTGCAGCAAATCTCCGGTTTGGATTTGATACAGGTTGTCAAAGGCTCCTTGCTGTTCCTGCTTGTATTGCTGTTTTGCATGTTATTGGTGGTCTTCATTCCGGAACTGGCTTTGTGGCTGCCAAGTACCATGTAGTGGCTCACTGGCGGCTTCGCCATCCTGGCTCCGGTCCGCAATTTCGCTAAAAACATCGGTAAACTCCTCACGATTCCGGCGCAAGTAAAATCTTCCGTAACACTTTACCGGATGCCCACTCTTTTCCTGAGCATCAAAGGAAAGTAGCCTTGCCCGCAATATGAAGCCGGCCTTTAAGTGGCAGCAGCGTAAATGAACAAGAAGTCATAGCGTTAGGACACGCCAACGGTTTACATACTTAATACCCAGAGGTTTTGGCGTGTCAGCTATGACTGCTTGTTCATAGCTGCGAAAACGAGCCGGCGGAATATTCCGGGCAAGGCTGCTAATACAGAAATAGAAAGGACGCCTCCATGTTTTCGAGGCGTCCAAGCTGAATTTCATGACAGCTGATTTAAACCTTTACGGCAGCAAGGCACTCCCCGCCAAATTGGCCAGAACCGATATGGGCTGGGGATAAACGCCAAAAATCAAAAGCGCGATCATGGTTAACAACAAAGTAAATTTTGCTCCCGGTGGAACTTTGATCGACGTATTATCCAGAGGTTCGGACAAATACATGACTTTGGCGACCAGCAGGTAGTAATAGACCGAGACCATACTCATAACCAGGCCGAGAATAACCAGCCAGAGATAGCCTTGGGCAACAATGGATTTAAACAAGTAAAGTTTGCCCGCAAAACCGGCCAAGGGCGGGATGCCGGCCATGGAAAGCATGCTGATGGTCAGGACCGCAGCCATAAAGGGGGAACGCTGAGACAGCCCGGCGTAATCTTTGATTTCATCGCTGCCGGTTTGGGCCGAGAAGGTCATAACCACTACAAAGGCGGCAATTGTTGCTAAAACATAAACCAAGGAATAGAAGGACAAAGCTGTAACTCCCGCCACATTAAGGGCTAGGATACCGGTTATGATATATCCGGCCTGTCCGATGCTGGAATAAGCCAGCATTCTTTTAATATTGGTTTGGGGGATGGCTACCAGGTTTCCGATTATCATGCTTGCGGCCGCCAAAACCGCCACTAAAAACTGCCAATGAACGCTATAATCCGGCAAGGCGACCAGTAAAATCCTGGCCATAATGGCAAAGGAAGCGGCCTTTGATCCCGTGGCCAGGAAAGTCGTCACCGGGGTAGGCGCCCCTTCGTAAACATCGGGAGTCCACATTTGGAACGGAACCAGGGAAATCTTAAACCCAAGCCCGGCCAGTACCAAGAGTAAGCCAAAAACCAAAGCAGGCGACAGAGTGCTTAAATCTTGAACTTTTCCGGCAATTTCCGCAATAACCGTTGTTCCGGTCATACCATAAACCAGGCTTAATCCATAGAGGAAAACCGCTGAGGACACGGCACCCAGGATCAGGTATTTCATACCGGCCTCGGAGGATTTTTGATCGGTCTTGTATCCTGCCAGGATGTAGAAGGATATGGTCATAGTTTCCAAGGCTATATACAAGGTCAACATATCCGCGGCCGAAACTAAAACCATCATCCCTAACAGGGCGACAACAGTTATAATATAGAACTCATAATTGCCGTTCATTTTTTGCACGTACATGGTGGAAGACAAAATAACCAGAACGGCGGCTATCAGGAAGACCTGCTTAAAGAATACGGCAAAATCATCTACCGTAAAGGTACCGAAAATAACAGTTTCATTCAGGCCGTAATATTGAAAGCTTAAAACCAGGACGACTACTAAGCCCGCAGCCAGAACATAACCAAGAGCATGCCGCTTTTCCTTGGGAACCAGCAAACCAAGCAACAGTACCAAAACTGCCAGCAAAGAGGTTAATATTTCCAGTGCAAGATAAGTGACATTTATATCCATTACAGGCTCCCTCCTATCTGGAATCCGGCCGCCAGAAGCTTGGCTGCAATCGGCTCAATTCCTGAATTCACCATATCCATCAACAAGGAGGGGAATAATCCGAAAATCACAGCAAAGGCAACCAGCACGGCAATCGGAAGTAGTGAGAATCCTTTAATATCTTCCACATAGTCCCATTCTTTTTTACGCGGGCCGAACAAGACATTGGCCGCCATGCGCAGCACGTAAACCGCACCGATTACGATACCGGTCAAGACAATGAAGGCTGGGATTTTGGTAACCGGCGAGTCGAAAGCACCGATAAAAATCGTAAATTCAGGGACAAAAGTCAATAGACCGGGCAGACCCGCCGAAGCCATGGCAGCCACCAGGAAAGTACCGGCCAAACGCGGCATCTGGTGAGCCAAACCGCCCAAATCGGGGATATACCTGGTCCTGGTTATACCGTAAATATACCCGATAATAGAGAAGAATAACGCCGCCATAATACCATGCGCAAACATATTGGCCACGGCTCCGTTTAAACCGATAAGGCTTAAGGAGGCTATACCTATAAGTACGAAGCCCATATGGCTAACGCTGGAATATCCGACCACATATTTCATATCTTTTTGGGCCAGGGAAATCAGGGCTGTATAAACCACATTGCCAATGGCCAGCACGGCAATAACCGGTGCCCAGAATTTGGCACCCAAGGGGAACAGGAAAATTCCGATCCGGATTAGACCATAGCCCCCGATCTTTTTAAGAACACCGGCGTGAATCATGGAAACTGCAGTCGGCGCTCCGGCGTAACCGTCCGGTGACCAGGAATGGAAAGGAAACATGGAAATCAAGGAAAGGAATCCCAATGCCATTAGACCAAAAATAGCAATTTGCAAATTGGGAGCAAAATCAAGAGTGGCCAAAGTGGCAAGATCAAAGGTCGGCGCTCCCAGCATATCTCCGGCCAGCACATACATCCAGATAAGACCGGCCAACAGGAAAGCGCTTCCGATCAATAAATAAATGGTCAGCTTCCTACCGGCATATTCCTTGCCGATATCTGTTCTGGTTTTGCTGCCGCTGCCCCAGATAATAACCATGAGGTAAATGGGAATGACAACAACCTCATAGAAGAGGAAGAAGATAAAGAGATCCGTCGCCAGGAAAGTGCCCATAACACCGGTGATAAGGATGAGCAAGAGAATGTAAAACTCTTTGGCTCTTTTTTCCTCACTCCAGGAACGGGAATATACAGCGCAAAAACCGATCACATTGGTTAACAGGACTAAAGGAAGGCTAAAGCCGTCAACTCCCAAGCCGTAAGTTACTCCCAAATCGGCTACCCAGGGTATGCTTTCCGTAAAGGCATAGCCGCCCGTCAGCATATAGCGGGTATAATAAAGGTAATAAATGAAGATGGTCAAAATCAAGGAAATAAAAGTTGTTAAACCGGCAATCCCTCTAATTATATTGGACTTCTCTTTAGGTACAAAAATACTGATTATGGCCCCAATAAGCGGCAGGAGAAGAATGGTAGTCAGTATCGGGAAATTCATTATCTAGCACCCCCTATCATGCCAAGGGCCGGGGAATGAACACCGGTAAAACTGAGCAGTACAAACATGAGCATAATTCCCAACAAGAACACCAAAGCATAATGCTGCAATTGTCCTGTCTGTACCTTGCGCATAACCGCACCGCCCCATTGGGCCATTTTCCCAAAACCATTCACAATGCCGTCCACAACATATATATCGAATTTCCACAACAACCAACCGCATTTATCAATAATTTGATGAATAATCCATAAATAAAATTCATCAATATAATACTTGTGATATGAAATCTTATATAAGATCGGGAACTTCTCGGCAACCGCCTGGGCCGAATAGGTTTGCTTCCAGTAGAACAAGGCAGCCAGGGCTATCCCGCCCAAAGCCAATAAGGTGGAAAGAATAATCAAAAACCAGTTGGCTTCCACAGGATGGAATTCACCCATGCGCACAAAATATCCGAAAGCCTTGCCTTCACCCAGCCCGGGCCAACCGACCCAACCGCTGATTACAGTGAAAATACCCAAAATGATAAGAGGAACCGTCATTACCTTCGGGG
>JAAYII010000349.1 GCA_012523535.1 Peptococcaceae bacterium | reverse complement strand
CCTAATATAAAAGAATAGGGTAGAAGGGGGAGCCTATTAAAACTGGCCCTACGAGAAAAACTCTCCTCACACTGATTAAATTAAAGGGCCGGCTATTCCCACAGGTGGCCACTAAAAACTTACATTATAGCCGCTACTGGCCATACCTAACCTTGTACTGACCCTAAGACTTAAACCGAGAGAATAGTTAAGATCATATAAAGTTTCTGAAATAACCTTTGACAAACCAGATTTAATATTTTCCGCTACCGACTTTAAGTAATCCAAATATACAGGTTTTAAGTACTTCGCTAATATTGATTTTCTTATACCAAAATACTTATTTTTTGCAATCTGATAAGAAAGATCAAAATAATGGAATAGCAATTGGTCATGAGCACCACGAATATTTTTGAACGAATATTCTGAAATCTTTGCTCGTAGTAAAGTTTGTTCAATCATCACAATTTCATCACATAAATCTTCAAGTGAAACATCGTTGTCGTCAAGGCACAAATTAATAATCTCTTTATAAATATTGTTATAACGTTGCTGATAGGACTTAATTTTGTCATCATTATCGAGGCAGTCAACCAAGTTGTTTTTAATTATTTCACCAATAACATCAATTTTGGTTATTCTTTTTTCATTGGCGCTCGGGCTGTTCCTTATAAATTCAAGTAAATTTTTATTATTCATTTATCATTCTCCTTTATTTGGTTATATAGGGATTGCTGAACTGTTTAATTACAGTTCAAATTATTCAAAAATGTTTTCGAATTCCCTAAAACCAAATCTGCTAATTTTCCTAGATAATAACTAAGGAAAAAGGAGTACAATTGATAAACGATTTAGTGGTAGCCCCAGTACAACAACCCCATTTGGCCCAAATCAATTAACTTTAGCTGTTTTCTCCTTATTACGGAAAGTTAAAGAGATCAAAATAGTAATGACAAGAAGGATGCCTGAGACGATATAGGCCATATCATAATTTTTACTGGCGTCAAAAATTGCAGCCGCCATCATGGGACCGAGAACACCGCCGCATCCCCAAGCTGTCATGATTAAACCGTAAATGGCACCGAAATGTTTCATACCATACAGATCCATGATTGTTGCCGGGAATACGGAGAAACTGGCCCCGTAGCAAAATCCCGCCACCGCGATACCTAAAGCCAACAGAGCGACGTTGGAATAAAAGGTGAAAACCAGCATGTTGATAGCCTGCAGGCCAAAAATAATCCTCATCAGGTTAACCCGCCCAATCTTGTCGGATATGGCACCCCCGGAAATCCTGCCGGTAGCATTGAATACTGACAATAGAATCACTAAATAGAATCCGCCTTCCCATGAAATCTGGACCTTGGCAATATTGGCGGCGTGAGCAATGATCATCAGGCCGGCCGTTGAGGAAATCATAAACATGATCCAATACCTGTAGAAACTGGAAGTCTTAATGATATCTTTAAGGCCCATATCCCTGACGGGTGTGCTTACAGTTTTCTTAGCCTGTTTTTTGGGCGTTCCGCTGCTAACCGGCACATATCCGGCGGGAGGGTTTACCAGGAACTGAGACAGGATCAGCATAAGGACTAGGGCTCCAATCCCCATGTAAATAAAAGTTTTCTCGATGCCTACAGCATTAAGCAACCCATTGGCAAGGGGAGAGTAGACCACAGCGGAAATACCGATACCGGCGACGGATACTCCCGTCACCATTCCTTTTTTTTCCGGCGGAAACCACTTGACAGCCGGGGGAACGGTAGACACATTGGCAATCCCAATGCCGGCCCCGGCAATAACGCCAAAGGAAATAGCCAACATGACCGGATTGAGGAACACCCCTGAAAGAATAATCCCGACTCCCAATAGAATGGAGGCAATGGTAGCCGTAATTCTTGGCCCTTTGGTGTCCTGCAGCCTCCCGAATATGGCCATGGCTATAACAAAGGTCACAGTAACGAGGGTATAGGGTAATGAAGCCTCTTTACTGGTCCAATTCAGATCATTTATCAAAGCCTTACTGATAATACTCCATATATAGAGAATCCCAATTATTAAATTTATGGCGAAAGATACGCACAGGACAGCCCAGGCCTTTCGGCGCGACGCTTTCTTCATGTTTTTTCCACCTTCGTAGTATTATTTTTTATCCACATTGTGCAAATAATTGCTTGGCTTTAAACAGTAAACAACCGCCGCTACACTCGCCAAATTCGCGCTTGTAGCAGTCCCTACACTCCTCCGAGGTCCAAAGCTTATGGGCCGGTCTATCCACAGTATTTATATAATGGTTTCTAAGCTCTCCGATGCTGCGGAAATCACGGATATCCCGTTTTGTGTATTCGGACAGACCAAAGCACCGTATAGCGCGCAGATCTGGCAGGATGTCGATTACCGGTGTGCAGTTGTGAGTCTCGCAGACAATGGAGCGCTGCCAAAATGACTCCGAATATCTCCGAGATAACGCTGAATAAAAGACTTCTTTGGCTGCCATCATGCTGTCATGCTCATCCTTGGTCAGCACGCAGGGGGGTAAAAAGTTGCAGTCGAATCCCGTTAATGTGCCACAGCGGATCATATCGCAAACAAACCTCATGGCAACATTTTTCATTTCTTGAAAATATTCCAGAGGATTTTTTCCTTTTAGGTCACCTTTTTGAGGTACGGATATGGACAGCCTGATAACGTCAAAGCCTATCTCCCGAACAAGGGAAATCACATAGGAATAGTCAAAATCCGGTTTGTAAATATTCACGCTCAGGCGGAATCTTCCGTCGCCAAAGTGCTCTTTCTGAAACTTAAGGAGGTTTTGGCGCATTTTTTCAAAGGCTTTCGTGCCCATATCCTCAGGAGAGTTACAGTTGACGAGCATGCGGAACTTTGGAGAGTCAAGTATATCCGGTGCCAAGCGGTCCAGTTCCACTGCGTTTGTAAAAATCATAACAAGATCGGAACGAGGGTCCCTAATCGCAATACGCATGGCTTCGTTTATATGTTTATAAAGCAGAGGTTCACCACCGATAATGCCCACCTGACGGTCACTATTGTCGCTCAGAACAAAATCCAAAGCCTTCCGGAAATCCTCAAGCGTCATTTCTTTAGGAGACTTATTAACAAATTCTTCCGCAAAACAGTAGGGACAGCGGAGGTTGCAGGTTTCGTTGACCATAATATTTGCCATTATAGTTTCTCCTTTTGCGTTGAGAGATTAAATTAATTATAAACTTAATTTTTCCAAAAACAAATGCAATTTAAGATAAGGAGCCGCCCAAAAGGGCGGCTTCCTTTATGAAGACCAATTGCTGTCCGCCGGGTTTAGAGAGGAATATCACCAAGATTGACATCAAGCTCTGTGGCGTCAATATTATCGATGACTTTTGACTTATTACCAGCTTTGATTTCCAGTTTGTACTTGCCGTCCGGCAGGTTTTCAAACCAGAAATCACCAAAGTGGTTGCTGGTAACGCTGTAGGTCTTACCTTCGCCGGTAAGTTTACATTCAGCACCGATAATAACTTCGTCCTCAACCGGATCGAACAGGGTCCCCGCGATAAACTTCTTAGGTAAGCCTTTATAGTAGACGCGTGGTTTCATTTTATCCGCAATTTCCGGCTTGTAGAACTCAGCATCTTTTATGAATTCTTTTGCTTCTTCGGAGTCTTCATCTACAATCCGGATGCAAAGAGTGGGGCAGTTGTCGGAACATCTGGTTTCTTTCCAGCCTCCGTCAATCAGATGTGCGCAACCTGTGCATTTCTGAGCAATGTTCAGGTCCTCGTTGAAGTAAATCACATCTTCATACGGGCAGGCTTCTACACATCTACGGCAGCCGGTGCATTTTTCGGGATCAATGATAACCAAGCCGTCGTCTCTCTTGTAGATGGCACCTGCGGTGCATACTTCCTTGCAGGTGGGGTTGTCGCAGTGCATGCACAACCCTGGTCTGTAGGCGACTTTTACCTTGGGAACCGTACCACGAACCTTTTCATGCAGCTTAAACCAGAACTGTCCGATCTCTGGCTGAGGCTTGGCAATTGGGGTCCAATCGTTACCCACATGCTCGTCCTTACAGCCTATTTGGCAGCTGTAGCAACCGTTACAAATCCTGCAGTCAACCAGAAATACTTTTTTTCCCATTATTCGTCCCCCCTTACAACCCAGGCGGTAGCTTTCAATCCGGAAGCACGGTCATATTCGCGATTCCAAGCCTCGGGATATTCTGTTTTCCATTTTTCGTATTCTTCCATGGTGACTTTTTGTACTTCAACTAAGAAGGAGGTAGTCGCCTGGCCTCCGGCATGTCTGGAGGTGAGTCCACCCGGCGAGATAAGGTTTATCGCGCCGCCGCGGTCTAACTTGCCAGGGATGATTATGTCTGTCCGCGCACCATGGTCGACGGAGACAACTCCCGGCATGATACGTTCCATAACCAGGGCTCCGCATAACACAATACCGCGCTCGTTAAACACTTTGACGATATCGCCGGTCTTGATTCCTCTGGCCGCCGCGTCTTTGGGGTTAATCCAGCAGGGCTCATAGAGGTAACCGTCGAATCCTCTGATCTTACCGGTCATGGCTTCTTTAGTCCACGGGATATCGTCAGCCTGAGCATGAACTCTCCATCTAGGATGGTTGGTGATAATCAGCAATGGGTAAGTCCGAGCTCTTGGGCTGGAAAGACGTTCGTCGTGGGTAATACCTTTCTCGATCCATTGCGGGTAAGGAGGACGTTCTTCGTCGTTCGGGAAATATTTCTCAAGATTGGTTGAACAAAACTCCAGTTTTCCAGTCGGCGTCGGCAAAGGATTCTTTTCAGGATCCTTGTAGAACTCGTACAGACCGGCAGGGAGTTTCTTCCAGTTCTTAGAAACGGGGATTACCATGTAATCCTTTTCTTTGAACTCTTCCCATGGAACGATCTTATCAAAGTTCATTCCCTTATAGACGCCTTCTACATATTCTTGAACCGTCCTGCCAATGGTTACTTCTTTTTCCAGGCCGAGCTTCTTGGCTATCTCAACAACAGCTTCGAAGTCACTCTTCGACTCACCAATCGGTGGAATAGCCTGTCTCATATTAATCATGGTCTGGAAGTGTTCACCGTCGCGGACACAAGGCATAACGTCGTCCACTTCAAGCGTTGTATTCGTAGGCAGGATTATATCCGCATAGAGGCAGTCATTTTCCAGCCATGGGTGCTGAGCCAGAACGAATTCGATCTGCGGGCTGCGGATGGTCATGCCGATATCGAAACCGTCGCCCCAGCAGGTCTGACGGCAAGGGGTATCCGTCCATACCATACGGATCGGAACACCGTCGTAATCGATTTTTTCATAAATTTTTTCGATGTCGGTGTCGTCATGAGCAAGATCCTTCTTATCCGAACCGGTAAAGCGAAGATCTCCTTTTTTGCACGGGTAGGTATATTTTATCACTTGGTCAATGGGCTCTTCCTCATGGCCGCCCGTACCCCAGAACTCAATGGATTTGTCAGTGCCGGCCTTGATGGCTGCTTCGATTAGGGTCTTCGGAATCAATTGCTTACCCCATGCCTGAGGTGTGCTGCGGTGCGGGGTGAAAATTCTTTCATAGAGCTCAGGATCCTTAGCTTTTAAAGTTTCAAAGGTTCCCGAATACTCTTGGAAGCCTCCAGCTGTATCGGTGCTGGCAATGTCATAGTTCAACTGATCCCACGTAATGTTCTTCGGCATACCCAGGTAAGCAATCTGAGCATGGTGTACACGCGGTTTGCCCAGGCCTTGCATTCCTAAAAGGATAACCTCAAGCCGCGCAGGTTCTGTTGAATATGGACCGCGGATATATCCACCGCCAAAGTAATGGCCCACTGTAGTTCTCTTCTTGGCCCAGTGTCTTGCCAAGGCTTTGATTGTGTAGGATGGGATTCCGGTCTTTTCGGAAGCCCATTTCGGGGTCTTCGGAACGCCGTCCACTTTACCCAAGACATAAGCTTCAATCTTGTCCATACCAACGGTATGTGTTGCGACATACTCTTTGTCGTATGTGCCTTCGGTGACCCACATGTAGATGATAGCCAATTGTAGTGCCGCGTCGGTATTCGGAAGGATCGGTATCCACTTGTTGGCGTGGATGGCAGCCGAATAGTTAAGGTCGGGACAAATGTATACTTGCTCAATTCCGGCTTCTTGCCAGAAGAACATCAATCTACTTGCAAACTGGCCGCGGAAGCCCCAGGGAGTGGTCTCAAGGTCGCCGCCCTGGACTATGAGCAATTCGGTATTTTCTGTTATGTCCTTAACAAGGTTTTCCGCAGGGGCCATATTACCGATAAAGCCTTTGCCCCAAACGTGTTTTGCTCCCCAGTACCAGCCTTCCCAGCTGTCAGGGTTTCTAACCTGCTGGGTGAAACCGCCCATTTGTTTGAGCAGCAGTGTGCTACAACCGTGAGGAGCATGGATCAACTTACTTTCAGAGTGACCGTCGCACTGAACCAAAATCGCTAAAGGACCGTATTGTTTATGGATGCGCTTGATTTCAGATGCGATGATATCCGTAGCCTCGTCCCAGGAAATACGAACGAACTTGCTCTTACCACGATTTTGTGGGTTGCGTTCGCCGTTGGGATCCCAGTCGACGCGTTTTAACGGATAGGGAATGCGGTTCGGGGAATATGCCCTCTTCTTGTAGGCAAGTCCCCAGGGAGGAGGCAATGATTTACTCAACGGCCGGAGTTTGACACCGTTGCGCTCCATCTCCCATGGATTGAAGCTTTCGTAGTCGTACTTTGAATCATAATGAAGTGGCCTGATGCGGACGACTTTCCCGTCCTTGACATCAACGTAAGCGGGGCAAGCTCCGAAAATACCGCCACTCAGATTGATTGCCTTTACAACGGTCTTATCGGCCCCTACAGGCGGTGGAGCTGTGCCAGGGATTGGCTTGATCTTGCTTTCCGTAGACAAGTGATTACCTCCATTCCTAAATATTTTTGTATTTAACTTTATTATATGGCATATTTTTGTGAAAGTAAATATTATTTCCAATATTGCCAAAATTTATACTAATCATTATTTTCTTTATGCTATAATTATACATGGGAAAATATGTAATAATAAATTTTTGCATTTTATCTGACTAAGCAGGATAATTTCAAATTCTATTCGATAGTAACGATACAAGCATAGCTATCTGTCAACGGCAGTACCGTATGAGGTACGAAAATTGGAGGATTCAAATGAAAAAAATAAATACAACTAAAATTGATGATTTAATGCAATCTGCACTTAAGAAATATGAAATAGCCAGGAAAAAATTTGATTTTGAAGATTATTACGGTGTGTTAAACGACGTCCATAATTCAACAATGGATATGGGGCATGCTCTCTTGGCTTTATATGGAACCGGAGTTGCCAAACATACCGGTAATTACGTTTATAAAATCGTGATTTCTCTTTATGATTTAAGAGAAAAGAAAAAAATACCAAAATGTTTATTCTGTTATTTTGATGCCTATGTCTTTTGGTTAAATCCCGAACGTCAGTCCTTTTATTCAGACCAAGGAAAAGAAAAAGCAAAAGCAGCCTTGGAAAAGGCTATGTATTTATGGAATTGGATAATGGAAATTATAAAAAGGCCCGACATCGATTACTGTTCAAGCTGTAATTTTCCTTGCAAATGCAAATACGATCTCTTTGAGGATGAGGATCTGGACTGTAAACAATGCCTCAATCACAGAAACATTTCTGTATCATTAGATTCAATATCCAAAAGGGGATAAGAAGGGGCAAACCTATGAGCATGTTTGTTTAAATGCGTAAAAGTCCTAATATTTTTAATACTTTTTCAATTTTTATTTGTGATGTATTTCACTTGCTAGGGCAGGGGGGCTGAAATTACAAACAGGAGGGAGAGAATAATAAAAACGAGAAAGCGAATGAAAATTAATAAATGATGATCCCAGATGTGTTTCCCGACATCTTGGCATTCACACCAATACCATGAAAAAAGTCATATTAAATATGTAAAACCATTAGAATACATACAACGTTTATTTTGACGTTTATTTTTTGTAATAGTGATTACCCAGAACCATAAATGACTATTAAGATCCAGACAAATAATTAATGACAAATAATTAATTTAGGATAAAGCAAAGCTTCTAAGAAAAGATTTAGCAAACCTTTGAAAAGAGTAATAAATTTGTTAATACAAAAACCTTGCCATTTAATTTAAACGCCTTATAAGGCAAATATGAGCCCGTCTTTTTTCTGATTTGATTTAAGAATATATCGATCAAGGAAACTATATTGTGGCCAAAGCAGTTTAATTTGTGATAATTGGCAACTGGAGAAAAAAGCTATAAGCAAAATAAGCGGCAAAATTATAAACCGGTAAAGCTAAAAGTGAAAAGCAAATAAGTAAACAAAAAAACAAACAATAGAGAAAAGTTATACGACAAAGAAAAGCAAATAAAGCCGTTCAAAAATAATTCTATTTTATCAAAGTTTATATTAATAAATCCTTTTTTGGCCCTAAAATAATTTACATAATAT
>JAAYII010000348.1 GCA_012523535.1 Peptococcaceae bacterium | reverse complement strand
GTAAAAACAAATCATAAAATAGTAGCCATGGCGTGCAAAAAGGTCCAATGTGAATCAGAAAACGGAGAGCGGGAATATCATGGGGATGCAGTCATTTGTGCCTTGGGCTTAAAATCCAACAGGGCTTTGCTCGAGCAGCTAAGAGCCGAGTGTAAAGGTATAGAGATAATACCTGTCGGTGATGTAAATAGTCCCAGAAAAATAATGCAAGCAACGCATGAAGGTTTTCATGCTGCAAGAAGGATATAAAATCATTGTTCGCATCGCCATTCCCCTTATAGCAGAAGCCGATTTTACCTGGGATCATAGCCCACAACGCTCCAAATACCTGATTCATCTTCCCGGACAAGTCTTTTTAAATATACTTTGCCAATAGGTCCTTCACCGACGCTGACCAAAGCTTCTATCCCAGTATTGGTTTCCAGTTCAAAAGCTGCATAGGGGATCTTGGGTTCCCCGAAAATTCCTTCCGGGGCAATTTGTAAATTGACAAAAACATGGGCGACAAAAAGCGGATCCAAATGCCATGGAGCGTGGCCTCCATCTACCTGTTTTTGTTCGGCTTGTGCTATCTCCAAATCCACTTCCACTTTAACTTGAGCCCGCCCGGCTAAATCAAGATTTTTATCGGGTAAAATAAGGTTAGGGGCAATTTGCCTGGCCAATTCCAGGCTATGCGGTCCCTCAAAAATTATTTCCAGACCTTGTTGTTGCCAACGAAGTTTATCTTGAATTATTTCCACCGGTTGGCCGTTAATCTGACCCAATGCCCCCTGCCCCTCAATCTCCAACGGTTTTTCAGCCGGGGTTTGGACAATTGTTGTTGCCCCGAAATCCAAAACAATTTTTCCGGCAAAAGCATACACTCTCTTGGGTAAATCTTGAGGGATAACAGGAACAAACCCGCTAATATTATAAGCTTCCTCAAGGGTATAAACCGATTGACCCGCTTCCTCCTCTACTATTTGATAACCGTCCGGTACTTCTAAAGAAAAAATACGGGGATCGATTTGGATATTAGGTTCAAAAGAAACAAAAGTATAAGTGGCCTGAAGAGCATTCTGAACGGCAGTCTGAAGTTGCAGTGGCAGATATGTCTCTGCGTCAACCCATAGATCGTAAGGATCTCCTCCCGGCGGAGAGATTCTAAGATGAACAGCCTCTCTTCCGGCTATACTCTCCCGGCCGACAATGCTATGGGGGTATTTTTTCGCCTGGTCCGCTTCGTTTCTTATATCAAAACCTTTTTTGGTATAATCCGGTGCCAGCGGCAGTAAGGCCACTTCTCTTTTTTCGGGTCTGATTTGCCATTTTTGCTCTCCATTATTGACAGTAACCAGCCCGTCACTTTGACGCAAGGCATATTTTTCACCTGCCGACCAAATCTCCACTTGGCGAACCAGCCATTCTTCTCCGACGGCGTTTTTGGTTCGCATTTCCAATATCCCGTGATAGTTGGACAATTCCAGGACAGCCTTTTCCATAGCCAGAACAATATCTCCGCCCCATAAACTTTTACCGAAGATTAAGCAAAAGAGAAGAATTATTCCTGCCGCAATTGTTCCTAACTTCCAAGGTCTTCTTTGGTGGGACTTTTGATTAACCAGTTTATTTATTCTTTTACCCAAATCGGGAGTCGGAGCTTGAGGATCCCTTAAAGATTTTACTGCCCGTACAGCGGCCAAGATTTCCGCTTGCTGTTCATCGATCGAATTGGTAATTTTTTTGCAAGGATCATTTTCTTCGTTAATAGTATCTATAATCAAATCAAGCTTTTCCTCGCTTACTTGATTGTTAAATTTATTATTATCAAATTTATCTTTTTTTGCTTTATCCATAGTAATTCTCACTTGCTATCTTCCTCCTTTACAGTTTCAAGCAGTATTTGCCGCAAATTTTGAATAGCTCTGTATTGCAGACCACGAATCGCATCTTCGCTTTTATTCATTTTTTGAGCTGTTTCAGACCGAGTATAACTTTGAATAATTCTAAGTCGCAATACAGTCTGTTGCTCTTCCGGAAGTCGTTTAAGAGCGTTCTCCTCCCCTTATTAAAACGAGAGAGCAAAACAAAAAGTCACGCAAAATATTCAAGACAGAAAGTATATTAGATAACATATATCGATAAATAATTTTCCTAAATGCTTTTCAAATACTTTTATACTTATATAAAATTTTTTTATAAAAAGACTTTTGTATTAAAATACTTTGAGAAAACATAAAAAAAACTTGTCCCCCGAATTGCGAGTACAAGTCATTAAATAATTATCAAAAAACATGATTTAGTTCTGTTATTTATGGTAATTGAAAATGGAAATGTTCAAATTGTTACTCTCCTATTATCTTTACCAAAACACGTTTGCGGCGGCCGCCGTCAAATTCTCCATAAAAAATTTGCTCCCAGGGACCAAAATCCAGTTTGCCTTCGGTTACGGCAACCACTACTTCCCTGCCCATAATTGTTCTTTTCAAATGGGCATCGGCGTTGTCTTCAAAACCATTATGCCGGTAGCGCTCATACGGCTTCTCGGGGGCTAGTTCTTCCAGCCAGGTTTCGAAATCTTGATGCAGCCCGCTTTCATCATCGTTGATAAAAACGCTGGCTGTAATATGCATGGCATTACAGAGCAGCAAACCTTCCCGTATACCGCTTTCTTTTAAGCATTTTTCTACTAATGGAGTTATGTTAATAAATTCACGCCGCTTTTTGGTTTCAAACCACAGTTCTTTTCGATAATGTTTCATTATTATCAACCTCCTTTACCATTCCCGGCCCGGTTCGCTGGACATGTAGTTTACAGTACCTCGCGGATAGAGGACCAGATAATGGTCCAGAAGCGGGTCGGGGTTTTTATTCGTGGGCTCAGGGAAAACAAACTCTAGTTTGAATTCCTCGTTTATTTTATAACCAATTATTAGTTCCCCGTTGACTTTAACATTATAAGGAGGAACGCCGAAAAATTCTTGGACTTCTGATAGAGAAAGCTTTTGAATCTGTTGGGCAAAGGAACGGACTTCAAAAATTTGTGAACCTTTATTGAAGCCAAAAACTATATCTCGACCGGGATAGGTTGCGTAGTATCCTCTGGCTGCCGCCACCCAATCCATGCTTTTGGGTT
>JAAYII010000347.1 GCA_012523535.1 Peptococcaceae bacterium | reverse complement strand
GAATAAACATAGCGTAATTCGGTAAGTTGTTTTCCCCATGATTTCGCGTCAAGGGTTGCGGTTCTGATTTCCGTTGGACTCTCCCCTCTTATCACTATCTCGCATTGATGCAAAGGCCGACAGGACGTCGGCCTCTCAAGCACTCTTTTAATTTGATTGCCGCCATTACCGAAATCGGGTTAGCCTGAATGAACTGCTCAAGCCCACTTGTTTGGCCCATTGCGATTTGCATTCTGACTGTGCTAATTTGCACAAAATAATTAATACTAACCAAAATCAGGAAACCGATTCCGAACATCCCTGCCAATTTTGCAAAATACTTTTTCTCATGCCTAACTGCCTTTCTGGAAAATCTATTCCAATTAGATTTTACCATAAATATCCTTGGCAACACGATACGGTTACAATCCGGAGCAAGATTTTTTATATAAGGTGTCGAGGAGTCCCGCGGTGCCCCTACGACCTTCATTTAGTTACGGGAATCTTTTTTTATATAACGCTTAAATAAAAGTTTACCGGGCTCTGAGCTGCCAGAAAGCAACCGCGCTTGCAGCGGCAACATTCAGCGAGTCCACATTGTTGGACATGGGGATACGAGCTGTATAATCACATTGGGCAACCGTGTTTGGCGCCAGCCCATCACCTTCTGTGCCCAGTATGATGGCGAGCTTTTTCTCAGCCATGAGCTGCGGATCGTCTATGCTGACAGCGGTATCGCTTAAAGCCATAGCAACGGTCCTAAAGCCCAGTTTGCGCAGATTCTCCATGCCAGGCTGCGGCCACTGTGAGGGCTCGCTGCCAATACGGGTCCATGGTACTTGGAAAACAGTTCCCATGCTCACTCTCACCGCGCGCCGGCACAGCGGGTCACAACATGAGGGGGTAAGCAGCACGGCATCGATGCCCAGGGCCGCTGCCGAGCGGAAAACGGCGCCGACGTTGGTGGAATCCGCAATATCTTCAAGCACAGCCACCCGGCTTGCACCGGCACATACCTCCTCAAGGCTGGGCAGCTGAGGACGCCGCATGGCACACAACACACAACGGGTCAGCCGAAAGCCGGTCAGCTCTGCCAACAGGTCCCTATCGCCAGTATAGACGGGAATATCTCCGCAACGGGCGATGATATCACGTGCCTGCCCTTCAATGTATTTGCGCTCCATCAAAAGGGAAATAGGCTCACAGCCGGCGTCGAGGGCAAGTCTAATGACCTTGGCACTCTCGGCAATAAAGATGCCCTTCTCCGGCTCCATCCGGTTGCGCAACTGCTTTTCCGTCAAGCGAGCAAAGACATCCAAATTGGGCGATGAAAGATTATTTATCTCAATGATATTGGCCATTTTGTCTCCTTAGTGTTATTCCTTATCGAAACTTGGATTTATCATAATTATAAGGAATACTTGTTCCAATTAATACGTCCTCTATCTTTTCTATAATAAGCCAATCATCCATATTACTCTGACGTTCAAAATCTAAGGGAGCAATTTCTTTGACATCCTTAAACTCAATAAGGCACAAGCATTTCTTATGCCATCTTGCCTTTTGCTTGTCGGACAAATTAAGTTTATCCTGATTATTCTGAAGTATCTCAGTTATTTGCTCATTATTCAACTTTTGATAGTTTTGGACACTTTTTACCGTAGCTGTTGCTGATATTTTTCCAGTCCCTTTTTTCATAAAATAAAGCGTTTCGCCTTCAAACACCCTGCTGTGCGGTATTTTCCTTCCCGCAGCACCACGAACAACCATGGTTTTTGTTCCCGCCAGTATTTTCTCCAGCTCCTTTTCTTTATCATCGCAATAAACCAAATGTACCATTCTCTGTTCCTCCTAAATATCACCATAAACTTCAATGTAACGCACACAGTTGTTCGTATTAAAATTCACCGCCATCATAGCTTTCGGGGTTTTTATCACAAGATGATAGCACTCATCATACATTCTAAATTCCAGGTCTGCATAGTGCCCTTCCATAAGATCCTCGCCGTAGATTTTCTGAACGGCCCATTTGCGCAACTTTTTATCGTTTCCGGGGAACTTATTCAACACATCTTCGATCTTGTCACCCACCATGATTCCTCTGGGGAATATTTCCTTGGAAGATTCAGACAGGGTTAGATCCTTCAAGCGATAGACCCCGTCACTTTCATAAAAGCCGTAGTGCACTCCGTTCTTATCGATGGATTTTACCCCCGGGGCATTATCATAACTCTCATCATAGCCGCCAAGAATTCCGAGTACCTCTTCATAACTCATCTCCAGACGAACGCCTCCGGCAAACACTAATTCCTCATCAGACAAAGGTTTAGCCGGGTCAAAAAGAACGAGTTCTGCATTACTTGAGGCTGACGAACTATTTGAATTTGCATTATTCTGAGTTTCAACAGCTTCTTGACCGGTTGTTTGTGGACTTTCCGAAAGTGATTCTTGTTGGGTCACTGCCGGCGGCGTCGCAGATGCACTTGTACTGCATCCCGTCAATATAATTACCCCAAGAATAGTGAGACAGATAATTACTATTAACTTTTTCACACCAGGCACTCTCCTTACAATCTTAATAGAAAGCTATATGATGGAGGCCCATAACAGAAGGTCGTCAAATTAGTGTTGTTCCTAAAAAAACTACCTCGATAATTCCAAACGTGTTACTGAAAACGGCAAAAACAGTCCAGCCTAGAATGCAAAGGCTGGATAACAAAGTTGCAAAACGTGATCTAAGCCTGTGGCCAATCAGAACTAAAGCCGATGCCACCAAGGGAATATACCACATTGCTCCTTGCCGAGATAAGAAAGGAGTCAGAATTAGCCAAGCAAAGGGTATAACTGAAACTTCAAGCAAAATCGACCATGAATAGCTTTAATGGCTATCGCACCTTATGACTGCATTATATATGAATTTTGGAAGATTGCGAATAAAATTATTTCTTAATCAAGTAAAACTCCGCCTCATCATCTACAACCGGGATTTTTTCTATTTCTACACCACGAACAGATGCTCTTTTTAATGATTTTAAATGCTCAATCAAGAAGATTATCTTCTCATTTTCTCCCTGTATTTCAGCCTCAACAGTTTTATCAGCTCTATTTTTAACCCAACCGGTTAAATTCAGCCGTTTCGCTAATTCGTATATTTCTAATCTAAACCCTACCCTCTGCACTCTTCCTGAAAATATTAACCTTTTTCTAACAATTGGCGTTTCTTCAAAACATGGCAACTTAATGCGCTTAACTCGGTTAATTACATAGCCATCTCTCAATTTTTTTAAATAATAAATAAGCCCCAAGGCAAAACCTCCTTTATTAGCGCCTCCTTGGCTAAACAGATTCCACCCATGATTATTGCCGAAAAAACGCTGACTCTAAAAGTCTCCTTATCTAATTCTTCTTTGGATTTTCCTGAATGCTTAAAACTTCTGCCCAAAAAAATCCCTGCAGCAATTCCTACGGCTATGTTAAACACCGGTACACCCATAAAGAAACCAAAAACGCATATTGAGTAAAAAATATATATGACTGCCAAAACAAAACCTTTCTAATATTAATACTTGTTTTGGACATATTAACTTTGGAGGTGATTAATGTGGAAATACTTCAGCAATTAGAAAATTTAATCGATATCGGTAAAAAGCCGGAAGAATTACAAAAAGAAATTAATGTAGTAGAAGTCGCTAATATATGGAATGAGTTAATTACTAGATATTATGTTTTAGAAGAAACACAAATTTTATTAAATTTTGTTGAAGATTACGATTTAAAAGTTATTTTGAAATCAGGAATAAAAAGACTTAACGAGCAAATTGATTCACTAGAAAAACTGGAAAAAAAGTATGGTATACCTACACCGGAAAGGAATCGGGCGGAAGTTGTTGATTCAGTCAAGCCAGAAACTATGACGGATAAGTATATCTTTCAAAAAATTTTTTTTGGTATACGGTCATTTTTAGATATTCATGTAGAAGCTTTTAAACGAACGCCGTCTCCAAAACTAAGAGAATTATTTAAAGAATTTTTGATAACAGAAGTTGAAATCTATGATAAGATTTACGAGTATGGCAAACTAAAAAACTGGATCAATGAACCACCTGCTTTTAGAATCTAACACTTTTAGAATCTAACATATAAAATCTAAAAACACACAAACTTCCGGGGTATCGATAAATGATACCCTTATTGCATTTGTATAATCTAAGTTTCGGGAAAGGCGTGTTAGCTGAAGTGGCCGTTTCTCTTACTCTAATGTCATATTTATTACTAGTTCACCTGTTTCCGGCTGAATTTCCTCACTTATATATTTAAATCCGTTTTTCTCATAGAATCTTCTCGCATCAATATTCTTACTATAAACACCAACGCTTAAATGTCCCTTTTCTTGTCTAGCCCGTTCAATTAATTTGGTGCCGACTCCTTTTCCCTGTTCTCCTAGTGCAACAAATAACGCTCCGATATAATTACCAAGTAGTGATATAAAGCCAATCAAATTGCCGTTTTCCTCGGCAACCCATGTCTCCGCTATTGGTAAATACTTATTCCTTAATTCTTCCTTTTGTGATTCCCATATTTCCTTCGGAATAAAGGAGTGAGCAACTAAACTTACGTTGTACCAGATCTCAATTATTTTTTCAGTATCAGAATGCTCGAATTTCCTAATTATCAATTTTGTCCTCCTCTTGAAACCTCTTCGCAAAGTTACGGTAATCCCGTGTTAAATGAAGTCGGTCGCCCAAATACTCAGAAGTTGCCAAGGAAAGCGGCTCCTCAAATCTCGAAAACATTTAGATATAAAAATCTTTAAACTCAAAATCTCATCGTCTAAAATTTCGATTGTATTTCTTTAAGATGTTGTAAATGTATACCGATATGACCTATTCCCAAAATTATGACAGAAACCATAAGCCAAATAACTTTTCCGTAAACCCCGAGAAAAAAGAAAGCGACAACCGGCAAGGTCGCACCTGCAACAGGTATACCGAAAAAAACTGCCGTAAAAGTCTTTCAAGGTCTTATTGCTTTTAAAGTAACGTATCCACCAACATTCATACAAAATCATCAGTATAACTGCTACAATCAACCAGAGGCTCCAAGCTGACAAACCGTGAATATTAAAGTCAGAAAACATGAGAACTGTGCACGTAACACAAACTTGTCCAACTCTCTCCAAAACAAGTAATACTTTGTTTTCATTTTGATAATTGTATTCCTTCGGCCGATGCTTTGTCCATATCAAGTTAGGAACTATCAACATCAGCAAAAAAATTAATCCAACGTAAGAAAAGCCCAAATGGCCCATATATGTTCCTCCGTTAATTCCTGAGACATATTCCTCAAATTTTGTTAGTTAGTTCGATACTCTCAATCTTCCCGTCAAGATTTATAGTAACTTTGATTATTTCGTCCTTATTCTCAATAGCCCCACCGGAACTTTCACCTGAAAAAGTAAAGTCTTTTGCATAATTGGATCTTCACCGTCGGAATCACGAGTTAATTTCCCACCACCGGCACTTGTTTCATAAGAAATCTTTAAGTGTTTCACTGAAAGCAAATCTGAAAGATCTTTTTTTGTAGGTTACAGATACCGTGCGGGTGGCATTACAATAACGT
>JAAYII010000346.1 GCA_012523535.1 Peptococcaceae bacterium | reverse complement strand
TGAAGACACCTTCAACAAGTGCTTGGTTTATTTACTCTCTGTTTTCGGGCTTAACCCCAACATTTGACAGAGAGCCTTTAATTTTAAGTGCTTTCCCGGACAATCAGTTCCGGGGTAACGGATAACAGTCTGGTGGTCTCCTTGCCCTCAATTACTGTTTGGAGAAGTTTAACCGAAAGGTTTCCCATGATATCAGTTTTATTGTCCACAGTGGTCAGCTGTGGGTCGCAGCATATGGAGGACGGAGAGTTATTGTAACCGATAATGGCAACATCCTGGGGTACTTTATAACCTGCTTTCTTTAAAGCAAACAGTCCGCCGGCGGCAGTAATATCGTCTCCGAAAATAATGGCGGAGAAACGGGCGCCGGAGGCAAGGATCTCTTTCACTACTGCAATTCCACCCTCAAAGCTGCGGTAGGTATTAAATATGGATTTGTCGGTAATCGGCAGTCCCAACCGTGCCATATTTTCTTTAAAGGCCGCTTTCTTTCTTTCGCCGCTATAGGTATCGGCATCCTTGACATAAAGAATGTCTTTATGGCCTTTCTCCTTCAGGTGTTCAACGCAGAGCTGCACTCCATGCATTTCATCGATGACAACCGAATAAGTATTGTCGGCCGGGATTTGGCAATGGCTGAGCACAAAAGGAACGTGGGAAAATTCTGACAACATCAGGGTTTCCTGTAGAGTGTTCTTAAAGACAGAACCAATACAGATAATGCCGCAAACGCCAAGATTAACAAGCATTTGAAGATATGTTTTATTATTTTCTATGCTGCCACCGGTATTACACAGGATTGCATTGTAGCCAATTTGAAAGAGTTCCCTTTCCATGGCACAGGCAGTTCTGGCATAGTTTGGAGCAGTGATGTCTGTCGCAAGGATCCCCACAGTCTTGGTGTGCTTTAATACGAGGCCCCTGGCTATGGCGCTGGGCCTGTAATTAAGCTGTTTAATGGCCTCTTGAACTTTGCGTCTGGTTTCAGGTGAAACACTAGACTTGTTATTGAGTACACGAGATACGGTGGCAGTGGAGACGTTGGCGATGCGTGCCACATCATAAATATTGATCTTCTTTTTTGCTATCATAATCACAATCTCTACTATCTTTTATTTTATAAAATATTATTAGTTCAGTTACGGTAGCATCGGCTCCATGCCGTTTTGACCGTAAATAATACAGTAATTATAGAGGCTTAAGCTTTTATTGTCAACATATAGATTGTATCTGTTACATTCTTTTTATTGAGATGTTTTAAGGATATATCTTTGAGAATTATTTAGCGAATGCGTCAGGATAAACAGATTGACATATTTCCTGGATACGTGTAGTATGAATGTAAGTAAAGGGAAACGCTTACATAAAAGTATCATAATAGTTACATTATTATTTCTATTATAACCTAATAATTATATCCGGCCAAGTAAATTTACCGAATTTACTTTTATGATAAGCGTAAACCAAGCTATATATAATAATGGGGAGAAAAAATTAAAAAAATTAAAATTATTGGGAGGCAGAAAAAAATGAGTAAAGAAACGCAGGAAATTTTATTCGAAAAGCCGATTGCTCAGCAGATTGCTGAAATCAGCACCAAGCTTAAGCTGGAGGACATCGATCAGAGAACAATCGATAACGCTAAAATCTTTCTGCTGGACTGCTTAGGCTGCATCCTTTCAGGTAGCCAGATTGAATCCGCCAAGTCAGTCAGGGCGGCCGTGGCCAATATCGACAGCGACGGCGAATGTACGATTATTGGGACCAACCAGAGAACCAATCCCATGCTGGCGGCACTGATCAACGGCACAGCCGGCCACAGCCAGGATTACGATGACGATCATCGCGAAGGAACTCAGCATTCCTCTGTAGTGGTTTTACCGGCAGTACTGGCCTTGGCCGAAAAGTACGGCAAGAGCGGAAAAGACGCCCTTTTGGCTTATATAGTAGGTTCTGATGTGACAATACGCGCCGGAGAAGCCTTCAACGGAACATCCTATTATGCGGGATGGCATCTTACCGGTACCTGCGGCGTTTTTGGTTCGGCGGCCGCCGCTTCTCTCCTGTTGGGCTTGAACGTCGACCAGATGGTTAATGCCCTCGGCGTTGCCGGTAGCACATCGGCCGGTATCGGCGAATTTAACTCCTGCGGTGCCTGGACCAAGAGATTCCATGCCGGTCGCGCTTCCATGGACGGGATACTTGCCGCTTATATGGGTAAAAGCAACTATTTCGCTCCGCCGACAGTATTTGAAGGCAAGGAAGGCTTCCTCGTCTGCTTCTCCTTTAAAGGCACACCGGAAAATCCAAATCCTAAAGGAGATTTCGATGCCAATAAATTGATCAAAGACTTTGGCAAGAAATGGGAAATGGCAGACAATAGTATCAAGTTGCACGCCTGCTGCCGCTTCACCAACAACTTTGCCGATTGCGCCATCGATATTCATAGACAAGGCTGCGATGTATCCAAGATCAAATCCATCCACGCCGAATGCAACAAGTTTACCGATACCAAACTGTGCAGACCGGAAGATATCAAACGCCATCCTAGAAATGTTGTCAATGCCCAGTTTTCACTCTTTTATGAAATTGCCTGCGGTTTGCTTAGAGGCAGCTGCCTACCGGATTCATTTACTGAAGAAGCGATTAAGGATCCGGAAATTCATCGTTTGTGCGACCTGATTACCTGGGAAATCAATCCTGAGTTTGAAGCAGTTTATCCCAAAAAGTATCCTGCCCGGGTTACAGTAACCATGGAAGATGGAACCAAGTATGTAGCAGAAGTAGAATATCCCAAAGGAGACCCCGAGTACCCGGCTACTAAAGAAGAAGTTCTTACCAAGTTCCGCGCCAATGCCGCCAATACCATCGGCAAAGTGAAGGCTGAACGGATTATCGAACTGGTGGATAAATTCGAAACTCTGGAAAACTTAAATGAACTGTTTGAGTGCCTGAAATAATTGTTCCATTTCTATACGTTTCAACAAGCTGGGAGATGAAAAGATATGGGGATGACCATGTCGGAAAAAATCCTGGCACGCCACGCAGGAGTGCCCGCCGCCAAGGCGGGCGACATCCTGACCTGCCAGGTGGATGTGGCTGCTTGCCACGATATGTTCTTTACGGTTGCCGGACAAATTGATTTCGAAAGGGTAAACAGGATTGCAGATCCGGATAAATGTGTAATTCTTCTTGACCATGCGGTTCCGGCTCCTACTGCTAAAGATGCCCATGGCGCCGTTAAAGCCAGGGCTTTTGTTGAAAAACATGGGATTAAAAACTTCTTTGATGTGGGCGAACATGGTGTTATCCACCAACTGCTGGTGGAAAAAGGATTTGCGGCACCAGGGAAGTTAATAGCCGCCGGTGATTCCCATACCTGCGCTGCCGGCGCTATGAACGCAGCAGCCCGCGGATTCGGACCTGCGGAAATGGTGTATGTCTGGTGCAAAGGGGAAACATGGTATCAAGTAAGTCCGACCATCCTTTACAGGCTGCACGGGCGTTTTGCCAGCCAGGCCGTGACCGGCAAGGACTTGTTCCTGTATATTGCCGGAGTTTACGGCGATGCTACCAATATGAACGTGGAATTTGGCGGCGAAGGTGTGGGAAACATGACAATTTCCCAACGTCAAAGCGTAGCCACCATGTGCGCCGAGATTAACGCTGAATTTGCAATTTTCCCTTGTGATGATGTTTTGCGCGAATTTTTGAAAGAACGCGGTGACCAGGAGATCAACGCTGTTGATCCGGATCCGGACGCCGACTACCATGACGTTCGGGACATCGATTTGGGAAAACTTACTCCATATGTTGCTTTACCGCATTATATACCGAATAATTGCCGCCCGGTTAAGGAAGTTGAAGGCACCGAGGTCCATCAAGTTCTTCTCGGCTCCTGTTCCAATGGTCGCCTGGAAGATATTGCTCTGGCGGCCTCTATTGTCAAAGGCAAGCGTGTGGCCAAGGGAGTTCGCTTTATTGTGACTCCGGCTTCGCAAAAAGTATATCTTGAAGCACTGAAGGCTGGATACCTTGAAACGCTGGCAGAATCGGGCGCTGTGATAACCAACGCCACCTGCGGTGCTTGCTACGGCGGACATATGGGGCTTTTAGGTCCCGGGGAACGTTGCCTTTCGACGACGACAAGAAACTTTAAAGGAAGAATGGGAGATGCAGACAGCGAAGTAATGCTCTGTTCTCCGGCTACAGCCGCCGCGTCTGCACTGACAGGCAAAATTACCGATCCCAGAGAGTTTTTGGGGGGTTAACTATGAAATTTAAAGGTAGAGTTTGGGTATTTGGCGATGAAATCAATACCGATCTTATTTTTCCTCACAGCGCCTTTCGGGTTTCTCCTGAAGAACAGGTTAAATTGGTTTTCAGCGATAACAGGCCCGGTTGGTCTTCGCTGGTGCAAAAGGGAGACATCTTAATTGCCGGCAAAAACTTCGGTACGGGATCCAGCCGCCCGGGTGCGGTACTGCTTAAGAGACTGGGCCTGGCATGTCTGGTTGCCGACAGCATAAACGGGCTCTTCTACCGTAACTCAATCAGCTATGGTTTTCCTGCGCTCCAGTGTCCCGGTGTCAGCACCATGTTTGAAGAAGGAGATATTGCGGAAGTGGACCTGTTGGAAGGAACAGTCACCAACTTAAGAACCGGTGAGACCCGTCAGGGGAACAAACTTTCGCAATCTATGGCCGATATTTTAGAGGCCGGCGGTATTGAAGAGCTGTTGATTAAGGAAGGGTATATGGATTAGTAGAAAAGGAGAGGGTCAAATGCTGAAGAACCCAGGAAAAGTGCTTCGTGAATTGCTAAAACAGCCTGGCATCCTTATGGCGCCGGGTGTTTACGATGGTATTTCGGCCCGCATCACGGAACAGGCCGGTTTTAAACTAGGTTATTTGACGGGTGCCGGTGTGGCTGTAAGCAGAATAGGCGAACCGGATATCGGCTTGACTACCATGACCGATGTTGTGGATCTCGCCCGTGCTTTGACCATCAAAGCGGAGATCCCTTATATCTGCGATGCGGATACCGGTTACGGTAATCCACTCAATGTTATCCGGACAGTGCATGAATTGGAAGCTGCGGGTGTGGCTTGCATTCAGTTGGAGGACCAGGTTGCCCCAAAACGCTGCGGGCATTTGGCCGGCAAGTCTTGTGTTCCCGCCGAGGAGTTTGTTCAAAAAATCCGTGCTGCCAGCAGGGAAAAATTTTATGAAGATACACTTATCATGGCCCGGACCGATGCGCGAGCCGTATACAGTCTTGAGGAAGCAATTGAACGCGGCAAAATGTACATGGAGGCGGGCGCCGATATTCTCTTTATTGAAGCGCCTCAAACCATAGATGAAGTTGAAAAAATAGGCAAAATATTCGGGCATCAGATACCGCTGTTGGCCAACCAGGTAATCGGCGGCAAAACACCGCGTTTGACGGCCAAAGAACTGGAACAGTTGGGTTATAAAATCGTAATATTCCCCGATGTCTTGCCCTTTGCGGCCAGTGTGCTGTTAAGAAGAATCCTGGACAAGGTTATGGCTGAAGGGTGCAGTTGGGATGCCGTTCCTGATGCTCCGGACAGCCGTGAGCTGTTCAACACCATGGGTATGGCCGCCTGGCGGGAAACGGAGCAGCTTTATAAAGAAGGCTGCAGGTAAACCTAAAGTTCCAAGAGGAGGAATACCATGTCATTATATAAAATAACACCTCTTCATCTGGGCGATATTACTCGGCCGAAATCCAATATGATCTATGGCTATCAAGGAACGGAGGTTCAAGATTTTCCTTTAATAGCCTATTACCTGGAGGGCGAACATAAGATCCTGGTGGATACCGGCGGAAGCCATCCTGAAAGCGCCCAGGGAAAAAAAGCGGCTCCTTACAAAAGGTCCCCTGAACAGGAACTGGATGCCGCTCTTCTGAGTATCGGCGTTAAGCCGGAAGATATTGAATATGTAATATTTACCCATTTGCATTGGGATCATGCGGCCAACAATCACTTTTTCCCAAAGGCCAAGCTGCTCTGCCAAAGAAAAGAGTGGGAAAGCCTGCATGACCCCAAATATTCCAGCAAAGGCTATGAACTGGATAATGTCCTGCAATACAAATACGAGCTGCTGGACGGCGATCAGGAGGTTGTGAAGGGTGTCTCCGTGATCCTTACCCCCGGCCACACACTCGGTATGCAGTCTGTTGTAGTTGACACCGAAATAGGCAAAGTGATTTGTACGGGAGACCTTGTCACTTTAAGACAAAGCCTCACTTACGACCCGCCTAGATTCAACGCTTTGCTTTATGATGATTCCGCCCGGGAAGAGATGCAGCAGAGTCTAAACAAGGTTCTGGCCATCTCCCGGTATATACTACCCGGCCACGATCCGGAAGTTTTTACTCCGGGCATGGGTCTTAAGGGATAATAAAAATTCTATCCGGTGCCGCGAGGCACCTTTAGGCGAAAGCGAAACTTCTGGAGGAGAATACTGCCATGAATGAAAAAAAACAAGGAATCAAAGAACGGCCGGCAGAAGAATTGGGGAGACACATAATTCAATGGGATCCCGATATTTCTCTCTGCGCAGGTTGCGGTGCCTGTGAAATAGTTTGCAGTTTGATTCACGAAGGGGTCAGTGGCTCGCGTTCGCGCCGGATCTTTTTTGAGCATGACAGCGTTCAACTTATGCACAAGGTTTACACTTGCCAGCAATGTTTGGATCATCCCTGTTATAACGCTTGTCCTTTAAAGGACAAGGCCATGGTTATCGACCCCGAAACAAACATTGTTTATGTTGAGGAAAAAGAGTGCATAGGTTGTGCCCGGTGCGTTAAAGCCTGTCCCTTTGAGCCCAAACGAATTCAGATTAATAGAAATAAAAAAGCCATTAAATGCGATCTATGCCGCGGAAGAGAGAACGGCCCGGCATGTATAGAGTACTGTCAGTGCCTCGCTATCGGCATGAGCGATGACTCACCGCCTGTTCCCGGCGTCGTTGTAAAGGTATGAGGAGGGATTGCCGTATGCCAGAACAAAATCAGTTGCCGCAATACGGTTATGTGGGCAAAATTGCTTGGATTGACTTGACCGACCAATCAGTAAAAATAATACCGACCAGCAACTACGCACCAAAGTTTATCGGCGGCCGTGCCATCGCAACCAAAATTTATTGGGATGTCACTAAACCCGGCATGAAAGCTTTCGATCCGGAAAACCCGCTTATGTTTATGACCGGTCCCACCACTGCCACCGGCATTCCAACCGGCGGACGGACCTCGGTCTGTGCCATGGCTCCCAATAACCTGCCGGAGCAGTTTTGCTGGGGAAATATCGGCGGCTGGTTCGGCGCCAAATTGAAATTTGCCGGATTTGACGGAATTGTTATAGTCGGCCGCTCGCAATTGCCCGTTTACATTAAGATAGACGACGGGGAAATTACCTTCCATGATGCCAGAAATCTTTGGGGAACGCTCACCCATGATTGTCAGGAAAAACTGAGAGCGCTTCACGGTAAAGACGCTGTAAGCGCCGTAATCGGCCCGGCCGGAGAAAACCTCTGCCGCAATGCCAGCATCAATACCAGTAACGATAACGTGGCAGCCAAAGCAGGCTTTGGTGCAGTAATGGGTTCTAAAAACTTAAAAGCGATCGTTGTCAAAGGGACGGGTGACGTCCGGCCTTACAGTGTGGATATGGTGCTCAAATTGCGTAAAACTATGGGTAATCCCCAGCGTAAGGCCAATCCTGTTGAATATCTGGATCGCTGTGCCTTTAGAGCCCATATTAATTTTAAAACGAAACCCGGTGAGGTTAAAAAAACCAATGTGGCCTGCAGCCATGGCTGCAACATGCGTTGCAACCTGTTTGTACTGGATGCCAAGTCCGCATTCCCGCGTAAAGTAACAAATCAGGTCCATAAATGTATCGGCGTCTACGCCTTTCAGATGACAGAAGACTGCGGCATGTTCCCGGGTATGTTTTTCCATACGGAAAAAAATCATAACCAAGCCTGCCTTAGCCAGGGAGCCCAGGTGCCTCCACCCCCGGATACTTCCGATCCTCACCTGGAAGAACTGATGAAGCGCCGTCCGGGCAGCACCTTAAATTTCTGGGACGGAGATTATGACAGGGGAAACGTGATCAACGATCTCTGCACCCAGTATGGTATCGATAAATGGGATGTTATTGTCTGGCTCATGACCTGGCTGGTGATGGGCAAGCGAACGGGAGTGCTTGATGATATCGACCTGGGCATGGAGATTGATCCGGGTAACGAAGAGTTCATGAAACACTTATTGGACATGATCGTATATCGCAAGGGATATTGGGGTAATCTGTTTGCGGAAGGAATGGCCCGCGCCATTCGTACTCTAGGAAAGGAAAAGTACGGCGATACGATTTACAAGGGCATTATTTCCAACGTTGTTCCGGGACTTCAGTTGGATATTCCAATCAGCTTTGAATCCTCTTGGGGACATTGCTTCCATTGGCAAGGGCGCGGTTTCCAGGGCAGCCCACCACCGGGCTACTATTTGTCAGCGACCTTGATGCTCATGACCAACACCCGTGATGCGCAAACAAATTCCCATGTCCACGATACGCTTGATTATATGAAAGAAACCATGGATGCCCATAAAGCCTGCCTTAACCGTAAGGTCGCCGAAAACGCTTTTATGGGCGAAATCAAGGCAGAAATGAAAGAATGCATAACCTGCTGTGACCTCCAAAGCCCACAGATCTACTGGCCCGATATGGAATGCCAGATGCTTGAGGCGGCGACCGGCATCAAAATGTCGGTGGAAGAGCTTTATCTTGCCTGTGAACGCTCCAAAAACCTTTTCCGGGCGATCCTGATGCGGGATTCGGGACGCTGCAGAGCCATGGAAGAACCCGAGGCTTATCGACCGCTTCAATATCCGGATTGCGAAGGACAGACAGTTTCCCCGGAAGAGTTCTCCAAACTGGTTGACATGTACTATGACATCTGGGGATGGGACAGGGAAATAGGATGGCCAACCCGGGAAACTTGGATTAGATGCGGTCTGGAGGATGTAGCGGAGGAAATGGAAAAACTCGGCAAACTTCCCCCGGATAGAACGAATAAAAGCTAAAAGCAAATAATTTTATCATTTGAGATATCATTATCGCGATATCACTTTAGCGATATTCTTTTGAAAGGAAGCTGTAGATCATGATCCTGCTTCATGTTAAATACAAGCTCAAACCGAATGTGCGCGACGAGTTTGTGGTCAAGCTTAAGGAATATGATTTGGCAAATGAATACCGCAAGCAACCCGGGAATATAACTTACGAATACTTTATCCCCATTGCCGAAGAGGATGTTTTATTTGTGGTCGACGCCTGGGAGGACGAAGCAGCTTGTGAAGCTCATTTAACAAGTCCGCCCTCTGAAATCTTGGGCCCGCTTAAGCAAAAATATGTCTTGGAAACAATTGTTAAGCGCTTTGAAATTCCATAATTGAGAGGTGGATACGATAATGGCAGATTTAAGCTACAGCCAGAGAATTGCCCAATACTATGTGGATGCGGACATTGAAGCTATCCCGCAAAGAGTTAATGAGCACACTAAAAATGTGATAGTGGACTGGGTAGGATGCGCGATCGGTGGGGCAAATCTTGATTCTACGAAAATGGTTAAAGAAGTGTTTTTGTCCGATTCCGGTAAGCATGAGTGCACGGTGTTCTGCGGGGAAAAAGCTTCGGCCGATCATGCGGCATTTATCAACGGAGCAGCCAGTCACGGACTGGAAATGGATGATGCCAGCTATGATGCCGGAGGGCACCCGGCGGTTGTCATCCTGCCGGCTGCCATGGCTATTGCAGAAAAGGTAAACGCCAAAGGAAAAGATTTCTTGATCTCGGTCATCTGGGGTTACGATATGATGACCAGGGTAGGGCGCGGTGTCGTACCGGACAACTGTTTTGAACGCGGTTGGCATCCCACCGCCGTCTGCGGGATTTTTGGAGCAACTGCCGCGGCCGCCTGGCTCTTAAAATTGGATGCCTTTAAGATTGCCAATGCTTTAGGCATCGCCGGCGGATTTGCTTCGGGCAATTTGGAATGCTATGCTGACGGTTCGCTGACCAAACGCCTGAATCCGGGAAATGCTGCCATGGGAGCCGTTCATGCGGCACGTCTGGCGGCCGTTGGTTATACCGGACCCAAATGGGTATTTGAAGGTAAGCACGGCTTTTTCCGTTCTTATACTGATAATCCTACACCGGAGCGTATGCTGGAGAAATTGGATTACAGCGAATATCCCATAGAACTCGCTTCCTTTAAGCCTTATGCCTGCTGCCGCTACAATCATTCACCGATTGATTCCATACTAAAGATTATGTCCGACCATAATCTAAAAGCGGATGACATTGAGAAAATCGTTATTGACACTTGCAGCATGGCCATCCGGGCTGTAGTGGAACCCAGATCCATTAAATACAACCCGCCCAACGTGGCGGCAGCCCAGTTCAGTTTACCGTACACAGCGGCTTGTGCAGCCCTTTT
>JAAYII010000345.1 GCA_012523535.1 Peptococcaceae bacterium | reverse complement strand
TTTGGCTGGGAGCTATGTTATTGGAAGTAATTTTTATCGTGTTTGGTTCCGGGTAGCGGAAGGCGGAAACAATGCCTTTGATTATCATGGATTGAAGTGGGAGTTTGAAAGTTTGGAGTTGAGTCTTTTGGGGCGGCATCAATTCCGCAATGCGGCTACGGCTTTGGCGGTAGGCGAAGTTCTGACGGATATTTGTTTTCCGGAAACTTTTATTGTCCGCGGTCAAAAGGAAAGCTTCCGGATCACGGAGGCGGCCGTACGTCAAGGTTTGAAAAAAGTGAAATGGCCGGCCAGATTGGAACTTGTGTCTACCAATCCCAAAATCCTCCTTGACGGGGCCCATAATAGGGACGGCATGCTTACTTTGGTGCAAGCCTTAAAAGATTACGGAGACAATATTTTGCAACATAAACGGCTGGTTCTTTGCCTGGGGATGCTCAGCGACAAAGAAGTGGAAAAAACCATGGACATTATTGGGCCCCTGGCTGATGAAATGTTTGTAACCAAGCCTGACTCCCCCCGGGCCGGACAGTGGAAACAAATGGCCGGTTTTGCCCGTAAATATCTGCCGCCGGAAAAGATTCATGCCGTGGAAGACCCGATTCTTGCAGTCAAGGCGGCACTTAAAACGGTGGGATCCGAAGATATGCTTCTCGTCACCGGTTCCCTTTATATGATTGCGGAAGTCAGAAAGTATTTTTTTAATAGTACTAACTTTTTCCAGTAACACATAAGCTTGATTATAAGAACAAGCAAAAGGTGTTTACTGTGAAAAAAAATAATGGTTTTAAAGGTTTGATTACTGTTTTTTTGGTAATAATAGGGATATGCGGAATCGGTTGGTTCACTTGGCATTTAGGCGGAATGTTCATTGGCCTGGTTACGGCCAATACGCTTAAATCTCCGGCCAAAGTTCAGGCTGCTGACAGCCGGATCCTCGATTTACCGGATATTAATTTGTGGACCTGCCAGGTAGGAGTTTTTCAAGACCTCAAGAATGCGGAAAATCAAGTGGAATTTTTAAGACAAAAGGGATGGAAAGCGGCAATTATTTCTGAAGATCCTTATACGGTAGCCATTGGTGCCTTTGCGGTTAAGGAAGATGCACTCAAATTCTGTGATATATTATCCGGAGAGGACATCAACACCTGGGTAAGAGAAGAGCGCTTTCCGGCTTTGCATTACAAGGTAAAGGGCAAAAATGCCGAAGAAGTAAGCAGGGTTTTAACTATAAGCAATTCTTTATTGAGAGATATCGGAAACTCGGTTCCGTCCGAGTTGGCGGCTGCCGTTGAGAAGATCTTGGCCATTGAGTATCCGGTGGATTTTGCCCGGCTGAAGGATGCGCTGGCGGAACTGTTGGTAACGCCCGGCGCCAAAGACAAGCAGAAAAACATCTACAACCAGAATCTTCTATGCCTGTATGCCGAGTATAAGCAAATAATAACCGAATCTTTTTCTAACATAAAATAAATTACTTTTTTATCGAAGTGGTATAATATTACAAAGTAGCCTTTTTCAGATATGGGGGATTATTTTGAAAACACTCAAGATTCCGGAAGCAACGATTATGCGTTTGTCAGTGTATTCCCGTTATTTGTCGGAAATGGACCGCAAAGGTATAATTACTATTTCTTCCGGTGATATTGCGGAAGGGGTTGGCGTAAGTCCCGCTCAGGTACGCAAAGACCTGGCTTATTTTGGTGAATTTGGCATTAGAGGGGTCGGGTATAATGTCAAGGATCTTAATAGAACAATATTGAAAATTTTAGGCTTAAGTGAAGGTTGGAATATTGCTTTAGTCGGTATAGGCAATCTGGGATTGGCCTTAAGTACTTACCGCGGGTTTAAGGATCGAGGTTTTACGATTACCTGTATTTTTGACAATAATCCGGAAAAAGTGGGTATGATTGTTAACGGAATCGAAGTGATGCATATTGACAGAATTGAGGAAATCATTCCACAGCGCAAAACACAAATAGGAGCAATTACCGTGCCGGCATCCGCCGCTCAGGATGTGGCCGACAAGTTGGTCAGGGCCGGTATTAAGGCCATACTTAATTTTGCTCCCGTGGTATTGAATGTTCCCCCGGAGATCGAACTTCGCAATGTGGACCTTTCCGTAAATCTGGAAGTCTTGACTTTTAACCTTGGAGGAAGAATGGCTTGATATTGGGTAACGTCGTTAATAAACCAATATAAAGGAAGATGTCATTCTTGAAGGCATCTTCTTTTTTGAATAAATTTTACTTTATTTATCGAACGATTCTAGGTAAAATAGATAAAATAGATAGAAATGGTATTTCTTAATCAAGGCTGGATTTTTGATCTGTTTCCTGGAGGGGAAAAAATGAAAGGTACTAAGATAAGCATCTACGATACTACTATGCGAGACGGAGCCCAAGGTGAAGGGGTTAATTTCACTGTCAAGGATAAAATTCTTTATTTGCAGATGATGTATAATTCCGGGATAGATTATATCGAGGCCGGTTGGCCCGGCTCTAACCCTAAAGACGATGAACTTTTTCGAATGATTGCCGCCAAGGAGATTGCACTGCCGGCAAAAGACAAAGCCAAGCGTTCCGCCCGGATCGCAGCTTTTGGCAGTACTTGTAAAGTGAACGAATCACCGGAGAAAAGCGAGATTCTAAGTAAACTCATAGCTGCCGGTACCGATACGGTGACTATTGTCGGCAAGGCTTGGAAACTGCATGTTACTGAGGTGCTGCGCGCTTCTTTGGAAGAAAATCTTCGGATTATTCGTGATTCGGTTAATTTTTTAGTTCAAGCGGGCAAAGAAGTAATATTTGACGCTGAGCACTTTTTTGACGGTTGGCTGGAGGACCCAGACTATGCTATGCGATGTGTGGAAGCCGCAATGCTCGGAGGAGCTAAAGGGATTACGCTTTGCGATACTAATGGCGGTACTTACTCCAGGGATATAAGCCGTGGGGTAGAAGCTGTGAAAAAAACTTTTGACCCTCAAATTCTGGGAATTCATGCCCACAACGACGGAGGTTTGGCTGTAGCCAATTCCTTGGCAGCTGTGGAGGCGGGAGCCAATCAGATCCAAGGGTGTTTAAACGGTATGGGAGAACGCTGCGGCAATGCCAATTTGTCCACTCTTATTCCCTGGCTACAGTTGAAACTTGGCTATGAGGTGATGGAGCCTGAAGCCCTGCGGAACTTAACTCGTTTTAGCCGTTATGTGGCGGAATTGGTTAACTATCCTTTTGATTCCAAACAGCCTTTTGTCGGCCGCAGTGCTTTTGCCCATAAAGCAGGAATGCATGTGGATGCCGTTTTGAAAGATAAACGCACTTTCGAGCATATTGATCCTTCGCTGGTGGGTAATGAACGACGCATCCTTGTCTCCGACCAATCCGGTAAAGCCAATATCTGTGAGCGTTTGCGCCGTTTCCAGCCGGATCTTGAAAAAGATGATCCTCTGGTGGAAGAGGCCATGCGCAGGATTAAGGAAGAGGAGAATCAAGGATATCAGTTCGAGACGGCTGAAGGCAGTCTTGATCTGCTCTGCCTGGAGATTTTGGGAAAATTTGATCCTCCCTTTGAACTGCTTGACTGTCATGTCTGGAGCGATCCCTTGCGCGGGGAGCTTGATTCCGTAGCTGTGATCAAGGTTAAGGTTAAAGATCAATGTGTACATGTCGCGGCTGAAGGTGACGGACCTGTTAACGCCTTGGATAAGGCTTTGAGAAATACTTTGAGCGCATTTTTCCCGGTTATTGAGAAAAGCCAGCTTGTCGATTATAAGGTTAGGGTGTTGGACGGGTCACAAGGAACAGACGCAGTGGTCCGCGTGGTGGTCGAGACCAGGCATGGTTTGGATAGCTGGGGTACCATCGGCATATCCAGCAATATTTTGCGCGCCAGCTCCAAAGCTTTGCTGGATGCCTTGTATGTAGTAATCCTCAAAGATCAGGGTGTAATTCCCAAGAGTGTTGTGAATCACAATTAACTGCCAAAATCTTCGGTTTTTGACAATACATGTTATTTAATAATATTTGTTATATATTTTTACAAACTAGTAAAGGGATTAAGCAGGGGAATGTCGAAACAATTACGATATTGCCTTGACCTGCCGTGGATTTGTTAACCTACAGGAGATTTGTCGCAATTTGGCCAAAGGACGTGAAACAAGCGTGCTGGTTTTGGCATCGTCTTCTCCCAGGAGAAGCCAACTATTAACGGAATGGGGATATGAATTTAGGCGTATTGAGGCACCGGTCTCCGAAACATTTGAGCCTGGTTTGGAACCGGAAGCGGCAGTCAGGTACTTAGCCGAAAAAAAAGCAGTGGCCGGGCTTAAACTCTGGCGGGACCAAAGGGAATCGAATCAGGATCTGGTTCTAGGTGCCGATACCATAGTCGTTTTAAACAATCGGATTTTAGGTAAACCAAAAGATGAGCAGGAAGCCGAAGAGATGCTGAGCACTCTTAGCGGTAAAACCCACCGGGTGATGACGGCCATCGCTTTGGCTGATTATAACCCAAATGAAGAGATTAGAGTTTGGACAGGCCTGGAGATAACCACCGTAACTTTCAAAAAACTGGATAAAGAAGAGATTTTGGCTTATATTGCCACAGGGGAGCCTATGGATAAAGCGGCAGCTTACGGTATTCAAGGTAAGGCCAAGGACTTTGTCCTGGAAATAGAGGGGTCGCTGACCAATGTTATTGGTCTGCCTATGGAGTTGTTGACCGCCCAACTTGAGGAAAGAGGGAGCTATCCGAAGAGATGAAATACCGTCGGCTTAAGGATTTGCCGGAGGACCTTAAACCCAGAGAACGGCTTCATCAATATGGGCCGGAGGTTCTCTCCAATAAAGAGATCCTGGCCATTATTTTAAGGACAGGATCAAAAGGGGAAAATGTTTTGGAATTGGCAGAGAGGATTTTGGTCGAAACCGGAGGGCTTCGCGGTTTGGCGGAACTGTCTTTGTCGGAACTTCAAGCGGTCAATGGGATTGGACCTGCCAAGGCCGCTCAAGTTAAAGCAGCTTTGGAATTAGGCCGGCGGAGTGTAAATGTGGAGCCAATGTCCCGGCCTGTTATTAATTCCCCTGCCGATGTGGCCGGGCTTGTGATGGAAGAGATGAGGCTTCTGGATCGCGAACATTTTCGGATTATGTCTTTGAGTACCCGCAACAATGTGTTGGGAATCAGTCCTGTATCTATCGGATCTTTGAATTCTTCCATCGTCCATCCACGGGAATGATTTAAGGAAGCTATTCGGCGCAATGCCAATGCTATAATCCTCTTGCATAATCATCCCAGCGGCGATCCGACTCCGAGCAGGGAAGACATTGATGTGACCAAAAGATTGATAGAAGGTGGGAAGATTTTGGGTATTGAAGTTTTGGATCATGTGATTATTGGCGATAAAAGATATGTAAGCCTTAAAGAGCAAGGGATTCTTTAGTACTAAGAATACACTAAGCAAATTGTGGTAAACTAAATAAAGTTTGGATGTAGGTGAAAGGGGACTTCTGAAAATGATATTTTCCAAAGATTTAGGTATAGACCTGGGAACGGCCAATACCCTGGTACATATGAGAGGAAAAGGAATAATTCTGCGGGAACCTTCAGTGGTTGCTATAGATATAGAGACCAATGAACCATTGGCCGTTGGAGATAGGGCCAAGGAAATGATCGGCAGAACTCCGGGCAATATTGTTGCTATCCGGCCGCTGAAAGACGGGGTTATTTCTGACTTTAACGTGACCCAGAAAATGCTTAAGTATTTTATTAATCGGGCTATTGGAAGCAATTTTTTGTTTGCCCGTCCGCGGGTGGTGATTTGCGTACCTTCAGGCGTAACTGCCGTGGAAAGAAGGGCTGTACGGGAGGCTGCACTTGCTGCCGGGGCCAAGGATCCGATTATTATGGAAGAACCAATGGCTGCAGCAATAGGAGCAGGACTTCCGGTTAGCGAACCCACAGGGAATATGATTGTGGATATTGGCGGCGGAACTACGGAGGTAGCGGTAATTTCTTTGGGAGGAATTGTTACCGCCGGTTCGATCAGGGTAGCGGGCGATGAAATGGATGAAGCCATCATTGCTTATATCAAGCGCAATTATAACCTGTCCATCGGATATCAAAGCGCGGAAAATATTAAAAAGGAAATTGGAGCGGCTTATATGCCGGATAAAGATAAAACCTACCAGGTTAAGGGTAGAGACCTTTTAACGGGATTGCCCAAAAATGTCGAATTAACCTCCGAGGAAATTGTGGAGGCTTTAAGTGAGCCTGTAACGTCCATTGTAGAGGCTGTTAAGACCTGTCTGGAAAAAACTCCTCCCGAACTGGCAGCGGACATTATGGATCGCGGGATTGTCATGGCCGGCGGAGGATCCCTATTGAAAAATCTTGACCGGCTGTTGGCCGAACGGACCGGAATTTCTGTCCACCTGGCTGAGGATCCGCTTTGTTGTGTGGCTTTGGGTACCGGAAAAGTATTGGAAAGCGAAGAAACCTTGAAAAAATTGGCCGCCTTGCAGAAGAATTAATGAGCGGAGGAGGAAATAGTGGGGAAAAGATTTAATTTGCTGGGCATAGTTGTTGTGGTCTTTGCCGTGCTTTTGATTACTATGACAGCGATTCGTCTTACCGGAATGGGAAATGATTTTCCTAATCCGGTAGGAAATGCTCTAAACAGAATTTTGTCCCCAATAGAAGAAGTTATTTGGAAAGTTGGAGATGGCATCAAAAAAAATGCGCGGGCCATTTTTCGTTTTCGTGAGGTTTTAGCCGAGAATGAGGAATACCGAAAGCAGATTGAACAGTTGAAAAGTGACAATCTCAAGCTCAAGGAACAAGTCTTGGCGGCTCTAAGGTATGAGGAATTGAGCAAGCCATTTAATAACCCCACATTGGACAAATATGAAAAAATCGGGGCAACGATCATCAACCGCAATGCTTCGGCCTGGTATCAAACCATTAAGGTTAATAAAGGAAAGAACGATGGGGTGAAAGTTAACGATCCTGTAGTTGCGAATTTGGGATTGGTCGGAAAAGTTGTGACCGTAACCGCAACTACTGCCGATATTCTGATGATAACCGACAGCGAGGGCAAAGTAGGGGCTATGGTCAGAGACAGCCAGGGACAACCTATTTTCGGAGTGTTAAGCGGTAGCTTTGAGCGGGATAACAGGTTAAAAAGCTGGGGAACCTTGGAAATTACCTTTCTTCAAGAAGATGAAGTAAATATCGGGGATTTGGTCTTTACTTCCGGATTGGGAGGGGTGTATCCCAAAGGAATTCCTATCGGAGTCGTAGCCTCCGTCAAAATCGATTCTTCCGGTATCCAAAAAGTGGCTACAGTCGATCCTATTGTGAATTTTGACACTTTGGAAGAAGTGAATATTATTAGCGTACCGGAGGAAGGCTGATGAAAAGGAATATTGTTCTGTTTATTCTGTTATGTTTATGCCTGGTTTTTCAGGGAACATTATTCCAGTATTTGTCCATCGGCGGTATTAAACCCGATTTGGTTATGTTATTGGTTATTTATATAGCTTTGCACCAGAAGCCGCTGGCCGGATTAATTTATGGTTTTGCCTACGGGCTGATTATTGATATGTATATGGGCAGGTATATCGGTTTACATGCCATTATTTTGGCCGTTGTTGCTTTGCTTGTCAGTTATATCCAGCAGAAATGGTATCGGGAGAATGTTATACTTACCATGATGCTGGTTTTTTTCCTTACTTTTTTAGGCCAGTTGCTGCTGGTTGTAATGGCGGTAACTTCAGGCCTGCAGTGGTCGGCCCGCAATCCTTTTGACACTATGATGGGCATTTCTTTTTATAACTGTCTGCTCGTTCCTTTTACTTATCCTCTTATACACAGATCTTTTACCAAGGGAATCCTAAAAGCCAGTCGTGAATATGAACAACAACAGTGGTAAGCAGGAGTGAAAACCTATGGATACAAAAGAAAGAAAACAATATCAAAAAAAGTTGATAGGTCTTGGCGTCGCTGTTGTTATTCTATTTTTGGTTCTGGGAGTAAACCTGTGGCATCTGCAAATTGCCAATGCCTCTGTTTACGAAGAACTGGCGGCCGGCAATGTGATGAAAAATATTACTACTCCTGCCATGAGAGGCAAAATTGTAGACTGCAATGGAGTGGTTTTAGCCCGCAGTGTCCCCAAGTATACCCTGTCCTTGGACTGGACCGACCTGCAGCGGGTCAATAAGGAAGACTGGAAGGATGTTGTGGCCAAACTGGCGGGCTATATAAAACCTTACTGGCCTTATAAAAATCAATCCGTGGAACTGATTACCGAAGATATATTTGTTATGATCCGCAATCAGCAGTGGCAAAACTACCAGCCGGTTACTATTTTGGACAATGCCCCGCCCGAGCTGCAGGCTATTATTGCCGAGCATAGCGATGAATTGCCCGGCGTAAGTATTAAACCTGTTCCGGTAAGGGAGTATCCCCAGAAAACATTGCTGGGCCAAGTCCTAGGATATGTGCGGGAGATAAGCGAGGCTGAACTTGAACAATTCAACAAACAGGCAGCCGCCGCCAACGATCCTTATGAATATTCCCCGGGTGACCTGGTGGGCAAAATGGGTGTGGAAAAAAGTTATGATAGTTGGTTGCGGGGAGATCATGGTGTGGACAGAATCGGTGTGGACCGCAACGGGAGACCGATAGCGCGGGAGACTTTGAGTGAACCCCAGCCGGGCTATACTGTTCAATTAACCATTGATAGCGGTTTGCAGAGGGTTGTGGAAGATGAATTGGAGAGGGTAATTAAAGAAGTGGCCAGAAAGCACCCTGATGCCAAGGGGGGCGCTGCTGTTGTGCTGGACGTAAAAACCGGCAAAGTCTTGGCCATGGCTTCCAAGCCTTCAATGGACCCCAATGAGCTAATCGGGATTATTTCCGATGAGACGGCGGACAAATATTTTAACAGTGAGGATATGGCTGCCTTTAACCGCGCCATAAGCGGCTTGTACCCGCCGGGTTCAACTTTTAAAATGGTTACGGCCATGGCTGCTTTGGAAGCAAATCTGGTTACTCCCGAAGAAACCTTTTACGATTCTTTAGCTACCTTGGGAGGTATCGGTATTGGCGAGTGGGGCGGCAATAACTTCGGTTATGTTAATCTTTATCGTGGTTTGGCCAAATCTTCCAATATCTATTTCCAGGCTATTGGGCGGAGAGTATTCGATAAGCAACCGGAACTGATTAAAAAGATCGCCAATGAATTTGGCCTGGGGGTTCCCACCGGCATCGATATACCAGGTGAAGCTACCGGTACGGCACCTTCACCTCAGTGGAAAAAAGAATATTTCGGTCCGATTTATGAAAAACAGTTTCAAAATGAGCTTAAAGCCATTGAAGATAAATATGCCGAACTGTTGGCTGCCGTCACGGATAACAGCCAAAAAGACAAACTCCTGGCCCAAAAAAAACAGGAAATTGCCCAGGCTGAAGCTTCTTATCAGGAAAAGGTGAAATACTATGTTGACTGGATTCTGTTTGACAGTTTTAATAATTCCATCGGCCAGGGCTACAACTCTTACACTCTGATTCAACTGGCCAATTACGTGGCTACCATTGTCAACGGCGGTAACAATTACAAGCCTTATATTGTCGATAAAATTCTCGACCCAATCAGCGGTGAAGTGGTGCTTCAAAAAGAGCCCGAGCTCAAGCATAAAGTCAGCGTTTCCCCGGAAACATTGGCTATTGTCAAAAAGGCCATGGCAGGGGTAACCAAGGGAGAAGGTACCGCCGCCTGGCTGTTTGCCGATATGCCGAAATACAGCGGCGGGGGGAAAACCGGAACAGCCCAGTTGGGTTCAAAAAATACGGAAAAAGGGGACAAATATAATGGTATGTATGTGGCCTTTGCTCCCTATGATGATCCCCAGATAGCTTTTGCCGGTGTTGTCGAATATGGCGGACATGGAAGTGAAACGGCAGGATATGTCGCTAAAGCTGTATTTAAATATTATTTTGGCTGGTAAGAAACCTAATTGTTAGAAAAACCGAGGAATTTTGACCTCGGTTTTTCCTTTGTTACTAAATGAAATATAAGGATACTGTAGAATAAATTTCCAGAACATTTTTTATAATGGCTCTTTTAATTATTTTATTTAAAAAAGCAAGGAACACTAAGGCATAAAGTTTAGTGAAAGGTAGGCTTGGGTATGGGCGAAATTATTGTAGTTACTTCAGGTAAAGGCGGCGTTGGTAAAACAACCACTACGGCAAATATCGGGACTGCATTAGCCTCGGAAGGATTAAGGGTCGTTTTGATAGATACCGATATCGGATTGCGTAACCTTGATGTAGTTATGGGTTTGGAAAACAGGATAGTCTATGATATTGTCGATGTGGTTAACGGGAATTGCCGCCTTAAACAAGCTCTTATCAGAGATAAAAGGTTTGAAAGCTTATATTTACTACCGGCGGCTCAGACCAAGGATAAGACGGCCATATCACCGGAAGATATGGAATATCTCTGTAAGGAAATGAAAGATGATTATGATTATGTAATTATTGATTGTCCGGCTGGAATTGAACAGGGTTTTTATAATGCCATTGCCGGAGCTGAAAAAGCTATTGTGGTGACAACACCGGAGGTAAGTGCAGTCCGGGATGCTGATAGAGTGATCGGTCTTTTGGAAAGCTCGGATCTACGCAACCCCAAACTCATAATCAACAGGCTTCGCCCGCGCATGGTTAGACAAGGTGATATGATGGATATTGAGGATATAGTGGATATACTTGCCGTAGAACTATTAGGCGTGGTCCAGGAAGATGACAGAATTATTGTCTCCACGAACAGGGGAGAGCCCGCAGTGATGAATCTGGTTTCCCCGGCCGGGGAAGCTTATCGCAGAATTGCCAGGAGAATTAGAGGTGAAGAGGTTCCCCTGATGCATCTGGAAGAATCTTACGGCTTCATGGGCAGATTGAGAAAATTCATGGGCTTATGTTAATAGGATGCGGGGGAGGAGTTAAATAATGTTGATAGATTGTTTAAATCGTGTGCTGGGCAAAGCCGCTCCTAACAGCCGAATTCACGCCAGGGAAAGGCTGCGTCTGGTTCTGGTTCATGATCGGGCTAAAATGTCCCCCTATTTTATGAATAAGCTAAAGGAAGACCTTTACAGCGTAATAACCAGATATGTGGTTGCCGATGCGGATAAACTGGAAGTAGTATTGAACCAGTCCGATAGGGTGGATGAATTATAAACAAGCATTCCTATTAAAAAAATAAGGAGGGATTACTTGGAGAGGACCAAAAAAACATCTTAGTTGCAGGCCGCAACGGGCCTATGCTATAATTTAAAAAAAGTTTTTATCAAAAAGGCCCGGAGAAAAAGATAATGTCAATAAGAAATCGTAGAAAATCTATTGTGGGGCTTGATTGGCCCATGCTGTTGACTCTGGCTTTTCTATTGGGAGCCAGTTTATTTATCTTAAGTACGGCTTCTCATAACGTGATACCTTCCGACCCTTATCATTATGTAAAAAACCAGACCGTGTGGATAATAACCGGTTTAGGGATTGCCATCTTTATTGCCGCCATTGACTATGAGCATTGGCAGAAATTTCAATGGTGGATTTACGGACTGACAATCCTGTTGTTGCTTCTCGTCTTTTTCTTTGGTTCTTCAGCTAAAGGCGCCCAGCGCTGGATTATGATTACTTCGTCTATCGGGATCCAGCCTTCGGAATTTGCCAAGATATTTACCATTGTAACCCTGGCCAAGTTTTTATCTGACCGCAAAGGTAAACTAAATAAGGTCAAAAACTTTATTCCCCCGTTTCTTTTTGTTTTGCCGCCTACCCTG
>JAAYII010000344.1 GCA_012523535.1 Peptococcaceae bacterium | reverse complement strand
TCGTCAGCGGAACTAATAATTTCCTCCTGATAGGCAAACAAGTCGAAAATAAAATTATAAGTACGGTAAAATTCTATTTCCCAGCAATACTTGGCAGTTGGGCATTTCTTGCATACTCTTTCCACCAAGATGTTCATCAATTCCGGAACTTCCGGTTTGAGCTTTTGTTCTAAGCCTGCCGCTTGGAAACCGTAAGCAAGTTGATCGAATATTTCCGCCAAGGTTTTGACCTTGCTTACAGTTGTCTCCACTTCCGGCATTAATTTTGGCTTTAAGGATATTTTTTTCTTCTTTTTTCCGGGGAATAAGACAAACAATAACAATCCCAAACCGGAGGAATAAAGGTGGGATAATAGAAATCCTTCATTGACAAAAAAAGTAAAGATCATAATCATTGCAGAGAAAGAAACCGCCAAACCCGGTTTTCCAAACCGTCGAAATCCCCCGCAGGCAAATCCTAATAATCCATAAATACCGGCATAAACCAAATTGGCCATACTAAAGTCCCATTGGAGCAAAAAGCCCAAAATTGCACCGGCCCCTGCCGCGGCTCCCGCTCCGAATCTGTCAGCAATAAAAAGTATAAAAAAACTCAAGATTGCAATCTGCAAATTGATTGGCCCTATTGCCACATTTTGTAGTCCGCTCAGACTCACGGCTAAAAGAAGAATCCAAACCAGGGCTTGTTCTCCACCCACGTTCCCTTTTATCAAACTGTCTTTATGGGCAAGGGCATAAGCAAAAATTATCGTAAACCCTGCAGTTAAAGCACCTTTAACCGCCAAAAATATAAATTCCTGTCCGGTCAGTTCAACGGTTAACAACCGTATTAAAAATAAAGGAAATATCGAAAACAAGGCTGATAAAACAGGAAGCATAAACTTTTGATTCTTTTCATTTATAACATGCGGCAAGAATAGGATACAAAGCAGCGCTCCTGCCATAACCTCCACAAAAAGAAAATAATTCTGTATAGTGATTAAACCGATAATAATACCTATAAGGCCGGGGAGCAGTTTTCGATCCTTATCCACGGTCAACACGGCAATAAAAGCTAAGGCAAAGGGATAAACTTCCAGAATATTGGCTCGGGAAATTACACAACCATATAAAGTTACTATTAAAAGGTTGCCCAAGGAACCTGAGAACCTGTTATAGATTTTTTCGGCCTTTAACGTTGCCCAGTCAGTCATAATGCCACCTCTTCCATTTTATGGATTATTATAGCTTATTATGACTGCGAAGCTTGTCTAAGCAGGTAACTGGCCACCGTTATGATAATACTCGGTTCTACAAAATACTTTTTTTACCTAAATTAATATAGTATTCCCCTCTGGGTCTCGACATAAAAAATGTTCTTGGCAGAAAAATATTTATGCTTAAACGAGCAAAGCTTGACATCCAATTAATTAAAAAAAGATGTCTTTTCAGACATCTTTTTTCAAGTCCGGTTTATATACTTAACCTCACTCATCAGCTTTGGGCGCAATTAAAATTTCTCCTTTGCGCACTAGCCCTAGTTTTTCCCGCGCCAATTGTTCTATGTAGCTTGGCGTATTTAATTTTTCAATATCCTTATGTAATTTCTCATTCTGGGCAATAAGGATTCTTTTTTGTTCTCGCAGGTAACTTAATTGGCGTTCCATGGACTGGTCTATTTTAATCAGCTGCCAAGACCAGCTGCCTGCCAATACCAAGGAAATGGTTGTTAGTATAATTAGTAAAATATTTGGTCTTTTTCTTCTTTTTCTTATTGCCGCCTTTTTATTAGCCATATTAATCGTCCTCCGCCGAGGAACCAATTATCCCAAATTCATGATCCTGAATAATACCGATTACCTGATAACCTTTGGTTTTGGCCCGAGCTAAGAGCGTTGACACCGAATTAAGACTGATATTTAAAATTTTGGCAATATCTTCGCTGGAATGCCCGCTTTCTTTTAGCATTACTGCTTGTCTCTCCCGAAAGCTCAGTTTTTCCAATCCTCTTATTTCCCAGTGCATATCAAATGCTCAACAACTAATTACATATTACCTACAAATCTTTTACATATTTAGGTATTTGTTATTATAACAGAAATATAAGTAAAATCAATAGATTTTAAGTATTTTTCCCTTTTTTCCTATTGTTGCTTAGGCCTTCTGTTTATTCTGCCTCTGACAATAGTCACAGAATCCTGGGCCAATGATTCTCCCATTCTAAAAAGCAAAAGCCCTAACCAGCGTAAAATGCCATAAGGAAAAGCCATAAAAAAGGCGATAACCTGTATGATAGCCCGACAAACTTTTTTAAACAAATTTATAACAAATTTAATAAGGCAAACGATGTAATCCAAGAACTTGTTAAATAATCGGGTTATATATCGGCTTAATAAACAAAGATATATTATTAGTCCCAATAAACTGCCTGCAAATAAATAAAAACGCCATTCTAAATAATTGGCCTTTTGAGCCAAGTAATAGATAATAGCCAATGCCACCAAAGAAAAAAAAAGGTCCCCCAAGAATGTCAAAAATTTATTTAGCTTCATTTTCCATCTGACAATCCGATAAAGATCAAAACAAAAACCAACAATTATTCCACTCAGGACAACATAATATAAGGTGATAAATTCACTAATTAGCCCTCTCTCCTTTCCCTATCCTAATTGTTTATTTGAATATTTTTTCCCATACTCCCCGAGATGAGTCCGAAGAACGATTCACCGGATAGGATAAAAGATCGATTTGACCTTGTATTTCTATTTCCGTCTGATCGAGATTGAGATTCTTTACCCCTAAATCCTGCCCTTTAATAATAAGATTGCCCTTTACGGTATCTAAATGTATTTCTTTAGGATCGAAGGATTTTACCTTTTTTACCCCCGTGATGAATAGTTCGCTTCTTTCCTCGATGACAATTTTATGATTAACGTTTGTTATTTTTTCGGACATATTCAACCCCTCCGTATCCCCTTCCTGACTAATCAATATTCCTTTTTTTCGTCCTTTAGAACAGTAAAAAGGGTATGGGCTTCTTCAGCTTTGACATTGGGAGGAGTGGCCAAAACTTTAACTTCCAAAATATGATTTTTCATATCTATAGTAATAATATCTCCCGGCTTTATTTCCGTAGACGGTTTAGCGATTTTGTTGTTAACACTTACTTTTTGACCATCGCAAACATCTTTGGCAACTGTCCTGCGTTTAATAAGCCGTGACACTTTTAAGAATTTGTCCAATCTCATTTGAAGGCCTCCTAATACTACTGAATTTTTAAAAACAAGGAACAATACCATATCCCGTTAAAAAAAAGAAGGTTCCGAAGAACCTTAGCATATAAAACAAACAGATAAAAACAAATTTTAAATCAAAAATTATTATTGGACCGTTTCTTTTAAGGTTTTCCCAGCCTTAAATCCGGGAACCTTACATGCTGGAATTACGATTTCTTCTTTGGTCTGAGGATTTCTTCCGATACGTTCTTCGCGTTGTCTAACTTCGAAAGTCCCAAAACCGACCAATTGGACCTTCTGCCCCTGGGCTAAAGCCTCAGTAATGGTGTCAAAAACCGCAGCAACAGCTTTCTCCGCATCTTTCTTAGTAAATTCGGTTTTCTCTGCAACAGCAGCAACTAATTCTGCTTTATTCAAAAGTCTCCCTCCTAATTTAATATAACGTTTTAGCTCCTATATTCGCTATAAAAGTTAATATTCCTTCTATTTTTTAGTAAAATGGGCCATCCATCCCATTTTTTTCTTCTTCTTTTGTTAAATCCCAAAAATGATCCATTTCCTTGAGGACCATTTTTTTTATATCCAAGCCTTCCCGCTTAATTAAACTGAGCATTTGGTTGAACCTTGCCTGAAACTTTTTTGTGCCTCGGCGCAAAACGTCCTCAGCATTAAGGTTTAAAAAACGGGAAAGATTAACGATTGAAAAAAGCAAATCTCCTAATTCTTCTTCAACTTTATGCGGATTACCAATTTCTTTTTCCAGTTCTTTCAATTCTTCGTAAACCTTGTTCAGCGGCCCTTGGTAACTATCCCAATCGAACCCCATTTTGGCAACTTTATTTTGTGTTTTTTCAGCCATTAACAAAGCAGGTAATCCCTTCGGAATGTCGAAAAAACTCCCGGAATTTGGTTCCGACCAGGCTGAAGCTTTTTCCTTCTTTTTTATTTTATCCCAGTTTACAAGTACTGCTTCGCTAGTTTTTGCTTCTACAGAGCCAAAAACGTGAGGATGTCGACGTATCATTTTCTGGCAAATGCCCCGGATAACATCCGCAAGCTCAAAATCTCCCGATTCTTGGGCTATCCTGGCATGAAAGACTATTTGTAATAGTAAGTCTCCCAATTCTTCACAAAAATTATTCATATCTTGGGCCTCAATGGCATCAATAACCTCATAAGTCTCTTCGATCAAATACCTTTTTAAGGTCTGATGATTTTGTTCCCTCTCCCATGGGCACCCCTGAACTGAACGGAGTTCCGCCATAATGGTTTCAAGTTTTTGTATTGAATTATCTTCCGGTAACAAGGAAGTGTCTAGCTGTAAATAAGCGGATAAAGCCTCCCCCAGAGTCGATATCTTTCTTCCTTCGGCTAACGGATATCCCGGTAAGGCCAAAACCGCTTGCTGAACCTGTTCGCTAAGGTTATGATCCAGCCAAGCCAGAATTGCTTTGGCAATATCCTGCCCGTTTGCTCCTTCAGGAAGATTGAGACGAAAACACGGCAAACCTTCTGCTATTATTTCTTTAATTGCTTCATGGTCAAGAGCCAATGTAAAAATAATATTGGCTGCTTTAAGC
>JAAYII010000343.1 GCA_012523535.1 Peptococcaceae bacterium | reverse complement strand
TTCTTGATGGCAATAGCCTGGTAACCAGCGCCTTTTATGCTCTGCCTCCGTTGACCTCGGCGGAAGGATTACCTACCAACGCGGTTCATGGTTTTTTAACCATGTTGCTTAAACTGCAAAAAGAACAGAAACCGGATTATTGGGTTGTAACTTTTGATAAAACCAAGGCTACAGTTCGCCTTGAACAATTTGCAGCATATAAAGCACAGAGAAAGGAGACCCCCGAGACTTTAAGACCGCAGTTCGATTACTTGAAGGAAATATTGCAGGTTATGGCTGTACCCGTATTGGAATTGGCCGGGTTTGAAGCGGATGATATTATTGCTACAGTTACTTGCCGGGCTGTGCAGGAAAAAATGAAAGTCAGCATTTACACCAGTGACCGTGATGCCTTGCAATTAATTTCTCCTTTAACCACAGTATATTTAACTAAAAAAGGGATAACCGAGGTGGAATGCTTTGATGAACAAAAATTGGCTGAAAAATATAAACTTAAGCCTTCTCAAATTATAGATCTCAAGGGTTTAATGGGCGATGCTTCGGATAATATACCAGGAATTCCCGGTGTCGGTGAAAAAACCGCCTTAAAGTTGTTATGGGAGTATGGGTCGGTGGAAAACATTCTGGATAATAAGCACCAAGTAAGCGGGGCAAAACTTAGGACCCTGCTCACGGATTATGCCGAGCAGGCATTGTTAAGTAAACAATTGGCCACCATGATTTGCGATGTTCCTTTGGATATTGATTTGCATGATCTGAAATGGCAGGAACCGAACAGAGCCGAATGTATAAAAATTCTTCATCGCTACAGTTTATATAGCGTAGCCAGGTTATTCGAACAAAGTTTGGATGAAAGGCTGGGGCGGGCCGGAGACGGACAAAAAAAGAGTGTAGAGACTCGATTAGAGAAAAGCACACAAGCAAAGGAAGAAAAAAAACAAGAGAATTCATTAAATGACTTATACGACGGGCCAGAGGAAACTGTACTTGACGGGCATACCTGGCTGGAGAAAATGGATAAGTGGCTGGAAAAAAAGGCGACGTTAACCCTTAGTTACCGCTATAACGGACCAAACATCCACTTGGGTCAATGGACGGAAATAGGAATTTATGACGGTGAAAATATTTACTGTTTTAGCCGTGATAAGCAGGCTGCCAAAGTAATTGACCGTATGTATGAGGTTCTGGCAGACGAGGGGGTACAAAAGCTTCTGGCCGACAGTAAATCCTTCTATTACCTTCTTTTGAACGAAGGACAAACTTTAAACGGAGTGGATTTGGATCTAAGTCTGGCGGCTTATTTATTAAACCCCAATCGGGCCAATTATCATGTCGCTGAATTGTTAAAAGATTTTACGCCGGATTTGTTTTCCCTCTCCCCGGCTCAAGAAGCTTATTTGCTATATCAATTAGCAGGGGAATTTATCGAAAATTTAGCCCGGAAAGGCCTGGAAAAGCTGTTGCATGAGGTGGAACAACCTTTAAGCAAGGTTTTGGCCCAGATGGAGAAGACAGGAATAGCTTTGGACGGGGAATTATTGCATGATTTCGGGTTGGAACTGGAAGAAAAAATAAGCGCTCTAGAAAAAGAAATCTACAAGTTGGCAGGTAGCGAATTCAATATAAATTCCCCCCAGCAGTTAGGTAAAGTGCTTTTTGAAGATCTGGGGTTACCGCCGATGAAAAAAACTAAAACAGGCTATTCAACCGATGCTGAAACATTGGAAGAGTTGCGAGGGGAACATCCGATAATTGAACAACTCCTGGAATATAGGCAACTGGTTAAACTTAATTCCACTTATGTCAAAGGATTATCGGCTCAAGTCCAAAATGGTAAAATTCATACTACTTTCCAACAAACTGTAACTGCTACCGGCAGGTTATCCAGTACCGAGCCCAACTTGCAAAATATTCCGATCAGGTTGGCCGAGGGAAGAAAACTAAGAAAAGTTTTCAAACCCAGCCAAGCGGGTTGGCTGCTCTTCTCGGCGGATTACTCCCAGATCGAATTAAGAATTCTTGCCCATTATTCGCGGGATCCCATCCTTTGTGAATCTTTTTTAAACGGAGAAGATGTGCATGCCAGGACCGCTTCAGAAGTGTTCGGTGTACCCTTGGCC
>JAAYII010000342.1 GCA_012523535.1 Peptococcaceae bacterium | reverse complement strand
GCTTTTGCCTTTGTAAAATCAAAAAATAAAGAAAAGGCTTACGAGCTTATTTATAAGCAAACGGAAGAATGGTTAAAAGAAAGTGGCTGCCTTAGCGGGCAAGAAGAATTAATTGAGCAAATAATTAAAAAGAATTCTACAGATTATAGATATCTTACAAATGAAGTTTTGGCACTGTTCAATTGGTTGCGTCGTTTTTCCGAAGGGTTAATAAAAGGAGAAGTTGACGATGAAAATTGAGAGAATTACGGTGCTTTCCTTTTATGAAGAAAAGGAGAGAGGCATCATCATTGGCAAAAAACCAGGAAAAGATAGTGATTTAGAGAAATATGTATTTAATTTAAAAGATGTTACTCCGGCGGTTATAAATCAACTGACGCGAGGGATAGATGTAGAATTTACTCTCTTAGACAATAAAAGTCCTTCTTTAATAAAAGACTTAAAAATAATTGGAACACAAAATAATAGTTATAAAGAAAAAAAGGAAAAGCCAGGACAGGAAAACTTCCAATACAGAAATGTAAACAATGATGGTTACAAGGGGAAAAATAAACAACATAAAAAAAATAACCTGAGCAATCCAAATAACCTGAAGAACCAAAGTCAAGATCAGGGAGAACCGTCACATCCTTTTCCCAAATATTTGCCGGCAGATACCAGAGAGTTCATAAAAAAGGGTGGAGCGGCTGAAATCAGTAATTACGCTCTTATGTTAAATAAATATCCCCTTGTCCAAGATAATAAATTCTATTTTTATAGAGCGGAGAGTAGAACAAAGAGTAGAACAATAAGTGGCATAGATAATTATACTTATACTTTCCCAGAAGTGGATTTTCACATGTTGACAGTACGAAAAGAAGAAGCCGTTAAAGGATTAGGAATTCTGACTCATAGTTTGGTAATGGGACCGGAATGGCGGATGGTCGTTGGTTTGGGTGGAGCATCGGTTTATGAAACGTCAATGACTCTTCATCATGTTTACGGCATTCCTTATATTCCGGGAAGTGCTTTGAAAGGGGTTACGCGCTCCTGGGTAATTGCTAATTGTTTTGAAAGTAATGAGAGCAAGGCTTTAGAGGATAAGGGCTTTGTGTTGATCTTCGGCAGCACTAAAAGTAAAGGTAAAGTATTATTTTTTGATGCCTTTCCCATGGAAAAGCCGACGATAATGGTAGATATTATGACACCCCATTATAAAGATTATTATTCAAAAGGGATGGCACCTGGGGATGATTATGACAGTCCTAATCCTATTCCTTTTATTACTGTGGAAAAGACAAAATTCAATTTTATGGTCGGAATTGAGGCCAAAGATAATGTAACGATAGATAAAGATTATTTTGAAGGAAAAAGGGTTTGGGATGTGGCGAAGGAATGGCTTAACAAAGCATTGCGGGAGCACGGTATAGGCGCAAAAACCGCTGTGGGCTATGGAATTTTGAAAACATAAGATGGAGTTTTACAATCAGATAATATCAAAAGTGATTGGCAGTGAACAATTATGGATAAACACATACTTATTGCTACCCTTAGTGTTTCACCTAGAGATACCAACTACGGGCTTGGGGATAAAGTAGCTGAAGCTAATCAATCCCCGGTAGCGTTGCTGCAGCTTTT
>JAAYII010000341.1 GCA_012523535.1 Peptococcaceae bacterium | reverse complement strand
TTTCAACTTTTGAATATTTTGTTGGCGATCAAGTTCAAAACCGCTTCTCTTATCGATTCCCAGTTTGATCCCATTGATTCCTGTGTATTTTCTACCATTCCGGTGATCAAAAACGGAAAATACCGGATTACTCTGCCGGATCCAGGGGAGCATGAAAGGGCCATGACCTGAGAAGATGAGATAATTTTCACCGTACCTGCTAGCAAAATGGAGGAGCTAATGGTAGGCTTGCGTGACCTTCACGATTTAAAAATTGGGTACCGTTATTTTGCTCGGCAGCTGACTCCTGATTTTCCTCAACCTGATTTTTATCAAGAGTTGTTTAAACTTTGGGGTATCTGTAAATAGTTAAATCAAGAACCGTCCTGCTCCGGTCAGATTTGGCGGATATATTACGACTATTAGGATAGCAGACAGGAAATTCTGATTGGAGAGTGGGAAAATGAGAAGAAATAGAATACTGATAATTTTGCTTGTTGTCTTTCTAATAATGATGAACAGCCCGGTATATGCTGCCGACAAAACCGGATCGCAAGCAAATATCCAGGTAGAATTTGTGCCAGAGCCGGTTAATGAAGATTTTATAAAACCCCAAATAATTGACCGAGGTCAAATCAATCCTGATCAGCCAGTATCCAGTGAAGCTCCGGATTATGCAAATTCAATAAATGAAATTCATGACTATGTTTATAAACATTTGCATGATATCTTTGCCAGCTTGCATATCGAACGGGATGATGAGGGCCGAGAAAAAATAATCCTTTCCGTTGTCACTGATGTTAGTCCCAGTCATAAAGACGCTATTCTGGCCTTAGCCAAGAATCCGGAATTGGTAGTTTTTCGTGTGGTTGATTTCACCGAACAACAATTGGCCCAATAGCAAAGGGAAATTGAGTTGGCCAGGGATAGCCTTATAAAAGAAGGAATAAAAATTCATCATACCGGCATTAATGTTTTTATCAACCGAGTGGAGATTGGAATTGAACCTTATAATAAAGAAAGTATAACCAAAATTCATAAGATCCTTGGCAGCGAGATGATTGAAGTTGTCCAAGGCCATGAAATAATTCCCTTGACGGATGGAGCTGAACCGGCTCCTGCCTTGGAAAACGCTACTGAAAGGAATATTGCCCAAGACAGTATTGCTTTTGAGGCAGTGGCTGAAACTGAAAAATCGGGGTTTTTCCAACGCCTGGCATCCTTCTTTAAATCCATCTTTAACTGGCTTTTCAAATAGCTGAACGGACTGACAATTGTTATAAATTAAGCCTTATCCCCTTATGGAGTAAGGCTTAATTTTTTTACGGTATGGTAGGGTAACAAAAGTTATAAAATTTAATTTGCTTAGACATGATAAGCAGAGAAGAAATATAAGCACTTTTATCCGGGGTGAAAAAGTTTTTTGAATAAAAAATTTTTGCGCAACTATATTGAATACTGTAAAAACTTAGATGACTATAATTATCTTTTGCAGCGTATTGCTTTTCAAACCGCACCAACAGTGCTGGGGATTAAACCGGCCTGTTTGGTATCTATAGGAAATAGTACCAGAAATTTGCCGAACATTTGGGATATTTGGAAAACTGATATTTGCGGCAGGTTAAAGCTTGACTTTCTGGAAATGAAAAGATCTCCCCGAAGGATTCTGGTTTTATTTTATAGAGAAGACGTATTGGCCCAACACCTGGCGCTTATGGAGAACAAAAAATTCCTTTGGAAACTGGGATATGGGGACGATTTAAAAAATATGCTCTATTTGCTTAAAGCCAAATTTAAGTCCGGGTGCCCTCATGAAGTTGGGATTTTTTTAGGATTTCCCTGGCAGGATGTCAAGGCCTTTATGGAATGCCGGGAAAAGGGATTTCAGAGTCAATTAAGTCCGCAAGATGAGCAAAGCCCCAAAGTTCTTTTATGTGGTTATTGGAAGGTTTTTCATAATCCGGACTTGGCCTTAAAGATCTTTCATCATTATGATGTGGCCAGATTGATGGTCATAGGGGCAATTCTTGATCCGGATTTGGTCCTAAAAGTGTTAGCATGTCCTTCGGTAGCGGAGCTTTGATTACGACAGGCTCCCCATTTAAGGGATGGGGAAAACTGCAATAATAACAGTGTAAGGCTTGCCTGGTAATTAGAGTTGTATCTCCTCCGTACAAATCATCGCCCAAAAGAGGATAACCGCTGTGTTGGCAATGGACCCGGATCTGGTGGGTTCGCCCGGTTATTAAACTGAATTCCATCAGGGTGAAATGTTCGTAACGTTTGAGGGTTCGATAGAGGGTAAGGGCAGATTGCCCCTCCTCGTGGACTTCCCGCTGAATAAAGCTGCCGTTTTTTAGTCTTATGGATTGGTCAAATTGTCCTTCATCTCGGGGAAATTGGCCTTGCACAAGGCCTAGGTATTTTTTAACTATTTTATTGCGGGCGGTCAGAACATTCATTTGATGATGGGTATACCTGGATTTGGCGATCAGTACAAGGCCTGAAGTGTTTTTGTCGATGCGAAAAACCGGGCGGAAAATGCGGGGTTCTCCTTTTTCTAGCCAATAACCGGTGACAGCGTTAGCCAGGGTTCCCGTTTGGTAGCCCCGGGTAGGGTGGACAACTTGGCCGGGGGGCTTATTCACGGCCAGGAAAAAACTATCTTCGAATAATATTTCCAGGGGAAGATGCTCTGCCCGGATAGTGGGAATTTCCTCTTCCTCAATATTGGCCACCAGGGTTTGGCCTGCTTGGCCTCGAACATTGAGAAATGTGAATTTCCCGTCAACCCATACCTTTTCCCCTATTTTTAACCGTTGGATCAATTTGGCCGAGAAACAGAATCGCCTGCGCAGAATATCTTCGTATTTTTTTCCATGGTCCTCAGGTTTTAAAACATAAGTGAACAGCTTACCCGTTGTCATTTGACACCTACGTATTAAACATTTATTCTGGATAAAGGAAATTCCATTGAAGGGAAGAGTCGTATGAAAGATCAAAGAATTGAACTTTTGGCTAAGAATATTATCAACTATTCCTTGGATTTAAAACAGGGTGAGAAAGTATTGATTGAAGTATCAGGTGTGGAAATACCTTTGGCTCAAGCTTTAATAAGAGAAGCATATAAGGTAGGCGCTCAACCTTTTCTTTCTTTAAGCAATCATACCTTACAGCGGGATATTTTAAAAGGGCTCTCCGTAGAACAGGCCCAGGCCATGGCCAGATGGGATTTGGCCAGGATGAAAGAGATGCAGGCCTATATTGGGATCCGGGCCGGGGAAAATATTAATGAATTGGCCGATGTACCCAGTGAGAAAATGCAGGTTTATATGACCCATTATTCAAAACCGGTCCATTCCGAACAAAGGGTTAAACATACCAAATGGTGTGTCTTGCGCTATCCGAATGCTTCCATGGCCCAACTGGCTGAAATGAGCATCGAAGGTTTTGAAGACTTTTATTTTGCTGTTTGCAATTTGGACTACTCGAAAATGTCAGCAGCCATGAATCCTTTGCAAGAGCTGATGGAAAAAACGGATAAGGTAAGAATTATCGGTCCGGGAACAGAACTGGAGTTCTCCATAAAAGGATTGCCGGCCGTCAAATGTGACGGCAAGATGAATATTCCTGATGGTGAACTGTTTACGGCACCAGTAAGAGACTCAGTCAACGGGCGTATCACTTATAACACACCGGCAGTCTATCAAGGTTATACTTTTGAAAACATCGTTTTAGAATTCAAAAAGGGCAAAATTATTAAAGCCATGGCTAATAATACGGAAAAAATTAACCAAATCCTGGACACCGATGAGGGAGCGCGTTTTATCGGCGAATTTTCTTTGGGTTTTAATCCCCATATTCAAAAACCAATGAAGGATACATTATTCGATGAGAAAATCGACGGAAGTTTCCATTTCACCCCGGGTTCGGCTTATGATGAATGTGATAACGGCAACCGCTCAGCCATTCATTGGGATTTGGTATGCATCCAGAGACCGGAATACGGTGGAGGAGAAATATATTTTGACGACAAATTGGTCCGTAAAGACGGTCGCTTTGTTTTGCCCGAATTGCAGGGATTAAATCCGGAGAACTTAAAATAAACGTTCCAGTCGAAGCGGACAGGCAGAATTAAAAATATAAAAATCAAAATAAGGTGTTTCAGGTTGGTGACGGGAGGGTTTGGCATGCAAGGTTTTCATCAAGAGGTCATTGGGCTGCTTGCCGGGTATGCTCCGGTATGGTTGGTTGGCGGAGCCGTTAGAGACTATTTGTTAGGAACTGAATCCAAAGATATGGATTTGGTAAGCACCTTGGAAATTGAAAAAGCGGATGAGATTTTACGAGAGCATGGATACAGGCCTCATAAAATAGGAGCCAAATTTACAACCATTAGTCTATTTCAAGGAGAAGGGAGAATAGATATAACTTGTGTTACCGACCTGGAACAAGATGCTCGTCGCCGGGATTTTACCATCAATGCAATGTATATGAACCCGGACAATGGGCAAATTTTTGATCCTTTGGATGGCAGGCGGGATCTTAAAGAAAAAATCCTGCGCACCTGTAATCAACCCGAAATCACTTTTAAGCAGGATCCAGTACGGATATTGAGAATGGTAAAACTGGCAGTAAAACTGGGATTTAATATTGAAGATAAAGTCTGGTCTCAGGCCAGGGAGCAAATAAATTTGCTGGTTCAAACAGCCAAGGAAAGGGTTACGGCTGAACTGGCCGAGATTTTAGTTTTATCGGAAGCTGAAAAGGCGGTAAACATGCTTTGGGATTTAAGCTATTGGCATGTTTTTATTCCGGAATTGGCCAGGCTTAAAGGGGTAGTACAAAATCAGTATCATTCCCTGGATGTCTGGGACCATACTATGGCAGTGTTCAGGAACACTCCGCAGGATCTTTTTTTGCGCTTGGCCGGGCTGTTCCATGATCTCGGCAAATGGGAAACTGCTTCTCGGGAATATTATTTGGCGGGAAAGCTGGAATACAGGGATGACAATTATTGGCTTGAAGGCTGTCAAATAATCGGTACCAGGGGAAAAAATGAGTTGGATTATAAATTGCATCCGTTACTTGGCAAACAGGTCAAGATGTTGGGGGCCAGGTTGGATCATTTTCCCCAAGTCGTACAGTTCAAACGCCTTTTAAGCCATGAGGAAGTACCGCAAGGCTTAACACAGGTTGAGAACGGTAAAAGGCATTTCCTTAATCATGAAAGGGCAAGCGCAAAACTGGCGGCCGAGATTCTAAAAAGGTATTCCTTTGCCATGTTTTTTCCGGGAAAAGGGGAAAAGAGGGAGAAAGACCTGGTGGAGCTGATTGCCAATCATATGCAGGCTACTTTAATCTTTATGCCCGAACTAAGAGGTGAACCAACTAGAAAGCCTTTTAGAGACAGAGCGGCAGCTTTGGTTTGGCAAACCTGTTGGAACGGTAGAGAATTCGAATTGCAGAAGATCCATGATTTCATTCTTTTGTGGCGGGCCGATTTTCAAGCGGGAAAAGTCCATACGGAGGAACAGAATGAGGTATTAGATAAAATTACCGGTGAATTAATCCAAATCGCACTATGGCAAAATGAAAACCTTCCTAAAATTAATTGGAAAAACTTCCGGCAGTTTTCAGTGTCACAAGGAATAAAAGGAGAAGAACTGGGTATTTTTAAGAGCCGTGTTCGAGCCAGAGCCATGCAAGAAATGCAAATTGAGCTTAACTCACATTTTTAAAAGAAAGTATATGCCGAGATAAAACGCTGGGGCTAAAATTAGCCTAGACTGTGGTCTAGGCTAATTTTTTATTCTTTTTTGGACAAAGCGTTTTATCCGGGTTAAGGCTTCGGAGATTTGCTGGGTGGAATTAGCATAGGAACAACGAATATGTCCTTCTCCGCCCGGTCCGAAGGCTGTACCCGGAACAACAGCCACTTTCTCCTCTTGCAGCAATTGTTCTGCAAATTCTTCTGATCTCAAACCTGTAACTGTAATGTCAGGAAAAACATAAAATGCTCCCAAGGGTTCGAAACAGGAGAGTCCCATTTCCCTAAAACCGTGAACCATAAGGCGGCGACGGCGGTCGTATTCCAAAAGCATTTCTTTTTTGGCCGATTCACCTGATTTAAGTCCTTCCAAAGCAGCAACTTGCGACATAATGGGAGCGCACATGATTGTGTACTGATGGATCCTTGTCATGGCCTGAATAATATCGGGGTGACCGCAGGCATATCCTATTCTCCAACCGGTCATGGCATAAGCTTTGGAAAAACCGCTGACATGAATGGTTCTGTTGTGCATTAAGGGCAAACTGGCAAAGGGAGTGTGCTTTCCTTCATATGTGAGGTCGGAATAAATTTCGTCGGAAACCACAAGCAAATCATGTTCCGAGACAAATCGGGCTATAGGCAACAGGTCGTCCCTGGTCATAATAGCCCCAGTGGGGTTATTGGGAAAAGAAAGGACCAATACCTTGCAATTAGGTGTGTAGGCCATTTGTAAGTCCTCTACTTGCAAGCGAAAATCATGTTCGGCCCGTAAAGGTACATAGTGAATATCAGCCCCGCTCATGGCAGCGCAACCGGCATAAGCTACATAGGATGGATCTGGAATGAGTACGCCGTCTCCCGGTGTGATTAAAGCCCGCATTGCCAGATCCAGCGCTTCACTGGCTCCCACGGTAATAAGGATTTCATTATCGGGATTATAGATGAGTCCTTGCTTTTTGGCCAGGTATTTTGCCAATTCACGTCTGAGCTCGATTAAACCCGCATTGCTGGTATACATGGTCTGCCCTTTTTCCAGAGAAAAGATGGCCGCTTCGGTCATAACCCAAGGAGTTGAAAAATCAGGTTCACCCACGCCCAGGGAAATAACGCCTTCCATGCTTGAGGCTAGATCAAAAAATCTTCTTATACCTGAAGGTTTCAGTTTTAAGACTAAAGGTGACAAATATTGTTTCATGGCGTAATCATCAGACGTTGAGGTCTTTCTCCTTCTCCTACAAATTCTACCCCGTCTTGTTTATAACGACGCATGATAAACCGAGTGGAGGTGGCTTCGATTAGATCAAGAGGGGAAAGTTTATCGGAAACAAATTGGGCAATTTCATGCATATTCTTGCCGTCGACTATGAGACAAAGATCATAGTCGCCGGACATCAGGTAAACGGATTTAATCTGCGGGAATTTCAAAAAACGTTGAGCAATTTTATCATATCCCTGGCCACGCTGGGACATGACTTTAAGATCAATAATGGCGGTAACTCGTTCTTCTTCTAAAAGGTCATAATTTATCAGTGGGCTGTATTTTAAGATAACCCTGTCATTTTCCCATTGCTCGATTTTGGCCTTGATGTAGTCCTGGGTCAATC
>JAAYII010000340.1 GCA_012523535.1 Peptococcaceae bacterium | reverse complement strand
CAATAATGTTGCCCTTTTCATCCACGGCAATTAACCTGTCGGCGTCCCCGTCCAATGCCAATCCCACATCGGCTTTATGCTCCAGCACTTGGCGGGCCAAAGACTCCGGATGGGTGGAGCCGCAGCGGACGTTAATATTGATCCCGTCCGGCTGGTTATAAATAGCAATAACCTCCGCCCCCAACTCTTTCATAACCCTGGGGCCTATTGCCGAAGCCGCCCCGTTGGCACAGTCCAACACCACTTTGAGTCCGCTTAAGTCCGCAGCGTGGTCTTTCAAGAATTGGCAATAATAATCGGCGGCATTGTCTATGGTTAATACCCGGCCTATTTCGCTGCCGCCGGGAACGGGCAGGGTATCCAATATTTTTATGGTGTTTTCAATCTCATCTTCCACTTCGTCCGGCAGTTTGAAACCGTTGGCCGCAAAGAATTTAATCCCGTTATCTTCAAAAGGATTATGGGCCGCAGATATAACAACCCCGGCTTCAGCTTTAAAATGCCTGGTCAGGTAAGCAATGCCGGGAGTAGGAACAACGCCGACTTTCAAAACATCTATGCCCATGGAACAAATACCGGCGGTTAAAGCCGCTTCCAACATGTCCCCCGAAATCCTGGTATCTTTGCCGATAACGATTTTGGGTTTTCCCTCACCCTTAGCCCGGCCTTTTCCCAAGACATAAGCTCCGGCTTTACCGATGTTGAAAGCCATTTCCGGGGTAAGTGTCTTATTTGCCATTCCTCTTACGCCGTCTGTGCCAAAAAGTCTAGCCATTTACTCTTCTCCCTTCTCGTTGAGCGGTTTTTGCACAACAACAACTCATTACTCATTTTCTTCAGGCGCATGCAAGACCAGTTCAACTTTTGGTTCACCCACTACGCTGACGCCCGCCGGCACACTCCAATAAACAGTCGTATTCGGGTGAGATCCTGCCTCCAGACCGGTAGCATCCACCCAAAGCGAGATATCTTCCGCATTCAAAGCATTAACAGCTTCCGGGAAACCGTGGACTGTCAGATCAATTGTAATTCTTTCGGCGGTCATTCCTGCGGGAATATTTCTGATTTCCACGTTTAATCCTCTCATTGTTCTATCTATAGGGCTGGGTCCTATTGTCACCAATACACTTATCTTTGTGCCTTCCATGAAGGATACTCCGCTGGGAAGACTGATGGAATTTAAAGGATAATCTATTGATCTAGTAGAGCTCATACCGCTTACATCCACGTTGCTCAAATTTATATACTGTATTTGATTAAGAGCTTCCTCATCCCCCAGCAATTGCACATAAGATGGCACCGGTTTGACCATTCTCACCATCATTCCTTCAGCCGGCTGTCCGGTGGTGGTAACCCTTATGGGCACTGTTTTGCTGGCCAATTCTTGAGGATAGATGGGAACCAAGACTTCAACCGTATCGGGGAAAGCATTTAAAGATTTCAGGTTGGGATCGGGCGCAAAAATCCCTTCGTTTTTAATGTCCTTAAAGGTAACCGGTCTCGCCACTCTCATGGTTTCCTTGGCTCCGGTGACATTAACCTCGCCGGAAACGCTCTCCAATTTATCCAAAATCGACGTGGGCCCTCTGACGTTTACCACTGAAGGATTAACCTGGTACTCCCCAACAACAAAGCCTTTTTCCGGTTTTCCCGTTATGGAAACATCAACGGGAAGAATTTTATCTTTTACCAAATCGAGAGTTAAAATAACTGTTTTAGGACTTATACTTTCAATAGTCACCCCTTGGGGGGTGTTCATTTTTACCTCGAAAGAATGCTGTCCGGGAACGGCACCGGTAAGATCGACATAGGCATATAAATCGGAAACACTAACCCCTTGCGTATTATTAATGCGCACCGTTATAGGAGGAATATTGGAAACAATAACAAGATTGGCCGGCTGGTTGCGAATATCCAAAGGAACATTTAGACTGTTCTTTGTGCTTATGCTGGTATCCACCTGACTGTTTATCCACAACCAAAAAATAACGGCCAAAACAATGGAAAGTATCTTGAATTCCAGATTGCGGCGCAAAATTTCACTGATCTTTTGCATTGTTTCCCCTCCTGAACAAGTTGTAACGGAAGGCTTTTTCCACCAGTATCTCGTTCTTCAACAAATCGCGCAGGCTTTTTTCGTCCAGAAATCTTTTCAGTTCACCGTTTTTGGCCGTGGAAATAACCCCGGTTTCCTCGGAAACAATAATAACCAAGGCATCGGATACTTCCGAAAGGCCTAAGGCCGCCCGATGTCTGGTACCCAAATCTTTCTGCAGCATATTATTCTGGGTCAGAGGCAGGAAACAGCCTGCAGCCGCAACCCTGTCCCCCCTGATAATGCCGGCACCGTCATGTAAAGGGGATTTGGGAATAAAAATATTAACCAGAAATTCCGAAGACACTACACCGTCTATTTTAACACCGGTATCAATAAATTCTTGAATCCCGGTACTTTTCTCAATGACAATCAAAGCCCCGATCCTGTTTTGGGACAAAATTTGGCTGCAGCGAACAAGTTCTTCAATTAATTTCCTATATTCTTCGGGCCCTGCATTTAAAGGGTGCATGGTAATGAATTTTCCTCGTCCGATTTGTTCCAGCGCCCGTCTCAATTCAGGCTGGAACACCACCGCCAAGGCCAGAAGCAACATGGACCAGATCTTATCCAACAGCCAGTTCAGGGTAGTCAGACCTATCTCTTCAGCTATAACAGAGGCTACCAGCAAAACAAAAAGGCCTTTGATTAATTGCACTGCTCTAGTCCCTTTGATAAGCATCAGCAGCTGATAAATGATGAGTGCGATAACGGCAATATCAATAAGATCCTGCCATCCGAAAACTTTAAACGTGGATAATAACTGTGTCACACCCTCACTCCTTCACGCCGCTAATCAAAAAGAAGCACCTAGAAACAGTAAACAAAGTCCTTTGCTTCTACCCGCTTATTATTAATAAAAACCGCTAAATAACCAAGAGGTAACCCGTTCCAAAACAGCGGAACTTATACTCATTATAGTATGTATGGCCAATTTTCTGCAAATAGACCCGAACAATTCATACTTTTGGTGAGGCAGCCAATTATAGACGGACCTATCTAAAGTAATATTGTAGTACTTAATATATTGTAAGTAAAACTATTTTAGCAAAACTATTTAACAAAACTATTATCTCAGGCTCTTTCGGGTTAGAGAAGGAAACAACTGTGTATTAT
>JAAYII010000339.1 GCA_012523535.1 Peptococcaceae bacterium | reverse complement strand
GTTTTCCTCTTTTTCTTTGACAATTTTTTTATATTTAATTAAATTTTGCTATCCCATATCTGCAAATTTTCTGAAGCCTGCGGGAAAAACTTTTCTACAGCGCCGGCACAGTTTGTCAGAAGATCTACCATTAACCGAGAATCAGTCACCTTTCCGGTTGAAATAATATTAACCCCTCTTCTAAACAATGGTTCCGGAAACAATCCTGCCGTATAACCATACACAATTATCCTTCTACCCCGGCATTGTTCCAGTATTTCTTCCATGGTATCCGAAACTAAAGTGCAGCCTGTAATAAATACCGTATCCGAATCGCGGAAACATTGGCCGGCTATACTTGCGGAGACAACCTGGGCGCAATGTGGTCCAAAATCCACCCCTTCTTTGGAAATAACGGTGGACTTGAAGAGTTCCGGTTCTAATTCAGTGACATAGGTTTTACCGGCTATTTTTGCCACATTGCGCACCATCCCGCCATACCCTACGATCGTTACCGTCTCCCCTTCCCTGACCTGTTGGCTGGCATGCTTGTCGTTGTCCGTAGTCAATGTATATCCCAGCGCCCCAAGATATTCTTCGTTCATAAGCGGACTGGAAAGGGCATTGAGGAGCGAAACCAATAAGGAACGCAGTAACAGAGCGGATTTATCCTGTTTCAGGTTAGCGGACCTCTCTTCCAAATCAAAGGCCACTTCCAAAGCATCCCTGCCCGGCGTTGCGGTCAAAAACCGCTCCAAAGCGGGATCTTTCAAAGCCCCGCCTGAGCGGATATTCATAGCTAATCCCATCGCCCCGTCATCAAGCAGTACTCCTGTAAAGCCCGGATTCAAAATTATTTTTTCCAGTTTGGGTCTGCACTTGAGATTAGCGTCCAGGTATTCCCTGACCTCACCTAGGATCATGATACACCTTCTTTCTCCATTTCCTCAACCGGGGCACAGAATTTTATCTCCTGCCCGCTGTCAGGATGGCAGGCAGTATAGAGACGGACATTAACGCCATAGGCCTGACTAAGATTGCTTTCCAGCAAAACTTCAGCCGGATTGCCCAAGGTCAGGATCTTGCCCTGGTGCATTAAGGCCACCCGGTTGGAGTAAATAAAAGCGTGATTGGGGTTATGAGTAGTCATTATGATGGCCCGTCCTTCCTGGGCCAAATCTTTAATCAGGCGCAGGATAACCACTTGATTTTTGAAATCCAGGTGTGATGTCGGTTCGTCCAGGAGCAGAATTTGCGCTTGCTGCGCTAAAACCCTGGCAATCAGAACCAGCTGTCTCTCTCCTCCGCTCAGTTCGGTAAATCGCTTATCTTTAAACTTGCTTATTCCTACCCGTTCCAAAGCCTCTTCCGCAATGGCGATGTCTTTGGCAGAAGGAGAAGAGAAAAAGCCAAGACTGGGCGCTCTTCCCACTAGAACCATTTCTTTGACGGTAAAAGGAAAAGCCGTTTCTTGCTCCTGAGGAACATAGCCAATAGTTAAGGCAATCTCCCGCCTTGACATGGCGGACAGGTTTTTCCCGTTAATACGGACTTCACCGGCAGAAAGAGGCAGGATTCCCGCAAGGCATTTGAGCAGAGTTGTTTTTCCACAGCCGTTCTGACCGAGAAGGCAGAGAAATTGAGTTTCCTTCAACTCCATATTGAGCTTTTTAAATACAGGCGGATTTTTCCCATAACTGTAAGAACCATCTCTGATTTCCAGTATCATGACCAGTTCGTTCCTTTCCGGAGCAAATATGCGAAGAAGGGTGCACCGATAATCGCCGTCAGTATCCCGATGGAAATTTCCGCAGTTGCAAGGGATCGTGCCAAATCATCCATAAGGACCATATAGGTTCCCCCCAGGGAAATCGAAGCAGGTATCAGGTATTTATGGTCCGGGCCCACCAATATCCTGGCGACATGGGGTATTACCAGTCCTACCCAGCCTATGACACCGCTGACAGCCACTGCGCTTGAAGTGGCTATCGTACTAAGGACGATCAGTACCAAGCGGAACTGTTCGGTGTTCATCCCCAGTGCCCTGGCGTCCTCCTCGCCCATGGCCAGTACGTTGATCCGCCAGCGGACCAGCCAGAGGGCTATAATGGGAATGCACATGGCCGGAACAGCGTATTTCAGATCAACGGATGATATCTTGGCAAAGCTGCCCATCAGCCAAAAAACAATAGCCGGCATTTTATCATAGGGATCCGCCACGCTTTTCATCAACGATACCAGGGCGGAAAAAAAACCACCCACAATGATACCTGATAAAACCAGAGTCAGGGGGGTTGATGATGTTTTATAAATACGGCTCACAGAGTAAGTCAGCCCCACGGCCAACAGACCTGTAAAAAAAGCTGCCAGCTGCACTCCCGCCATGGAAGTCCCAAGTAAAATGGCTGCAGCAGCGCCCAGGGAAGCCCCGTTTGAAACACCCAGAATATGATCGGAAACCAGGGGGTTCCGAAAAACCCCCTGGAAAACAGCTCCGGAAACGGAGAGACTCATACCGACCAGTAGAGCCGTCCAGACTCGTGGAAGCCTGACCTGAAAAATTGCGGTCTCCAGGTTGGGAGAAAACTCCCCCCCGAAACCAAAAGGCATTTTGGAGAAAAGCAAAGACAGGATCGTCATTGGGTCCGCGTTGTATTTGCCGAGGAAAAGCGACAAAAGGACTGCGAAGACCGGCATCAAAATTAAGACTGTTTTCTTCCTTAACCACATCTAATTTTTCCCCTGTCCGCCGCCTTGGCCTCCGCCTTGGCCGCCCGTACTAGGCGGATTCAATATATTCTTGACGTCATCATCCGACAGGGCAAAGCCCAGTATCTCCTGCCAGTATCTTTTAATCTCGTTTTCAATGGAAATATCTTTGAATTGCTCGGGGTAAGCCTTGATTCCCAGCCACAAGGGCAGCAGCACGGCAGATTCACAGGAGGGCCTGTTCCAGATAAAACCTCCGACCGGCAAGATATAAACCCTATCAGTCTTGACCGCTTTCAACTGTGACCAGACGGGGTCTTTCTTAAGGTCCTCCGGTTTACCCGTATCGATAACAATGATATCGGGATCCCATTTCAGGAGATCTTCCATTGAAATATTGGTTAATCCTCCCTCTTTGCCACCCAGCGAAGAGATTTCCTGAGAAGCGTTTATACAGCCTGCCGCTTCGATCTGGTATTGCATATAGGTGTCTCCGCCGTAAGTGGTAAGGTGGTCAGCGTTATAACCTAAGTAAACCTTCACTTTCTTTTCATCCGGTATGGCAGATGTTCTTTCCTGTAACAACTTCAAGGCATCGTCGAGATATTTTACGTACTTTTCAGCCCTGTCCTGGGCGCCGAATATCTCGCCGAACATTTTCACTTCCGCTTTTCTGGTTTCAAAAACTTCTGCCGGATTGTTGTTGGTAGCTACCCGTACGGTAGGTATGTTTGTGGTTTTATCGACTAAATCCATATCGGTTTCTGAACCAATGGCGAATTGAGGATTAGCGTTCAAAAGAGCTTCAACATTCATGTCGGCGGCTTGAGCCCGGGGTGCCGGAATTTCCGCCTGTCTGGGATAAAACTTTTCAAACAGTTTATAGCGGTATTGGCTGGCCGTCATGGCGCAGAGCTTATCCTGCATCCCTAAAATATACATGATCTGGACCTGCGGGGAAGTTAAAACAGCGACCCGCTCAATTTTATCCGGAGTGGGAATGTTGACTGTATTGCCTGTCATATCGACAAAAGCCCTTGTTTCCGGTTCCGGTTGTTTTACATCCGTAGCAGCAGGTTTGTCGGCAGAACATCCCAGAATTGTCGCAGCAAAAAACACCAGTATGAGTAAGATGGTTAATCCTTTTTTCATAAACCTTTTTCGCCTCCTTAATTTCTTTATCCAATTTGAATTAGTATACATCATTGTTCGAGCAATGTATTTGTATAAACTATTTAAAATAGAAAGGTTTAATATGTATATTAGTAACTAAAAACCCCTCCTTTCCGATAGAGAGGTACAAAGGTTTGCCCTTTGTACACATTGGCCTGACAACTATATCTAAAGACTCAGGCAGCGGGTTTAAAGAGCAATTATTCGTCATTAATATACAAATTCCTTCCAATCCGGGCATATAATGGAAATAATGTGAGACGAAGGAATCCAATAGGCTGCACAATGCCAAACCAATTAACAATTGTTGACACGATGTGCCGCTATTTCACCCGGTATGCAATACCATTTGAAAGTGATAATTTTATTTTATTTCTTGATCCGGGTTGTTAAACTGTTCTTCTTATCTTTCAAATATTTTCAACAGGCGCATCTTCATTTTTTCGTGTTTTCCGGAATAAGGGTGTTCTCGCAAGGGCAGATTGAAACGGGTTTTGCCTTTCAAAACCGTGGTCGGATGGGTGAACTCCCTGAAGCCCCACTCTCCGTGGTAGGCACCCATCCCGGAATGTCCTACCCCATTGAAGGGCACACCTTTGACCATGATATGAATACAAACCTCGTTGATACAGCCTCCGCCATATTGCTGAGTGGACATAACCTTCTTGGCCCATTTCATATCTTTGGTGAAAACATACATAGAGAGAGGATGTTCCCGCTCGGCGATGGTCTCCATCAGATCGTCGATTTTTTCGTCCTTGAAGGGTACAATCGGCAACAGGGGACAGAACAGCTCGTGCTTAACTATCTCCTCGTCTATTTGGACAGGATATATCATGGTGGGAGCGAACCGCCTTGTTTCTTTGTTGCCGGTTCCACCGAAAATGATTCTGTCTCTATATGCCTCCGCCAGCCGCTGGCATTTGTCATAGGCCGCATCGTTAATGAGTTTCGGATACTCTTCATTTTCTTCGGGCTTTTCGCCGATCTGTCTGATGAATTCATTTTTTAAGGCCTCATTAAAGGAATCCGCTATCTCCTCAGCCACCGCAACCTGATTGATATTTATACAAATCTGTCCTGCATTGCAAAGTTTGAAAAAGGCGATTTTGCGGGCGGCGTCCTTGATGTGGGCATCCTTCCTGACAATACACCAGTTGCCGTTTTCCCCGCCAAGCTCCAGGGCTACCGGTGTGAGATTCTTAGCCGCTTCTTCCAGCACGTGCTTACCCACCGCCGGGGAGCCGGTGTAGAATATCTTGTCAAACCTCTGGGCCAGACACATGTCAGCCACATCGTGACCACCGTCGATGACCGTTATATATTCTTCCGGGAAGGTGTCGGCAATCATTTTCTGCAAAGCCCTGGTACTGGCCGCTGATTTTGAACTGGTCTTGAGCACTGCGGTATTGCCGCCGGCCATACTTGCCGTCAATACCCCCAAAGTCAGATAAATCGGGAAGTTAAAGGGGCTGATAAGCAGCGTAACCCCGTAGGGCAGTTTGTATACCGTGGTGCATGTGCTCGGAAAGCACATAAGGCCGCTGAAATGCCTTTCCGGCTTGGCCCATTTTTTCAGACCCCGCAAGGCTTCGTTGATCTCCACAATTACGGGACCGATATCGCACAGGTAGGCTTCCACTTTACTGCGCCCCAAATCTTCGTACAGCGCTTTTTCCAGTTCTTCCTCATGGGCAATCACGGCCGCTTTCAGTTTTTTCAGCTGCTGCAATCTCCAATTGACATCAAAGGTGACCCCGGAGCGGAAAAAGCTTCTCTGTTTGGCCACAATTTCTTGAATTCTCTCCGGTGTATAAGCCATAACAGTTACCTCCCTTTTCTAATTTCATCGAGCAGACGCGCAATCTCTTTGTTGCTGAGGGTTTTGGGCGGCGAATAATTGGTGGAGTCGGCATTGATCATGT
>JAAYII010000338.1 GCA_012523535.1 Peptococcaceae bacterium | reverse complement strand
GACATCAACAGCAAAATACTGGCTAATTTGATTATTAACCAGCTTTTCCAAATCAACTTTCGGCCTTGAGGGTAAGGAAATCACTTTAGTAATTAACCCCAAGCTGGATACGGTAAATTTGAGTTTTTTACAAGGAATTTTATTGGCCTGAAACCAATCTTTTATATAGTCAAGACCGCCAGGATTATCTTCCGAATTGTTATCGCTTTGCGCTAATGGCAATTTAATAGTATCCAAAAAAAATATTTTCAGGATTTTGTTTTTCTTTATAGCTATATGAGCAACAATCAGGTTATTGTCATCAATCGCCGCCAGCCATTGTTTTCCCATCCCTGGCTTGTCCCCTTCTCGTGTTTGTGCTAAACCTCATTCTCAATATCACAATTATTCTACAATATTTTAATAAAACTGACAATGGTTGCCATACAAGTTCTAGTAGCAGTTTTCAATAAAACATAGCTTTACCTACTATATTTATGATCGGTTGGGTTTGACTTAGCAATCCAGTCCCAACCGTCTTTTCTTAGTTCCTGACTTAAATTACCGGTAATAGAAGTCATGATGTTAAAAATTCAATATTTAAACTTGTTTTCTGGAGCAAAAGTTTAAGCTCCGGCCAGCAGGATTTGGTGGTTTGGATTAATACTTCTCCGGCCTCACGGTCAATTGTAGTGACCACTCCCAAATGCCCCATGCCTTCCACTAATTTGCACAGCATCTGGATGTCTGATTTCGATACTCTGGCCTTTACCAACCAATCGCAATTTTTCCAGTCTGTTCCTTTTGTCTCTTTTGTATCCATCTCAATCATTCTCCAAATATCTAACTCTAAAAAGCTTTCCCGAAGCAAGTTATAGCCAAGCCAAAAGATTTAATTCTGGGCTTGATTTTTTTTGCGACGCAGGATGGAAAAGGGGCTTAGATTTCTGGGAACGGCAATTTTTAATTTCTGCTGGGGGTGGCGGGCTACTTCCACCTCCGCTCCTTCCTCATCCCAGAGGTCTTTTACCACAAAAGTCCAAGGATCCTCATGGGGGGAAAGCACTTCCAGTTCTTCTCCGACCCGAAAATTATTACGCTGTTCAATCCAAGACACGCCTTCCCTTTCCGGCTCCGTTTTTTCTCCTCCCAGCCCGGCATACTCTTCCGGAGCCAATACTCTGCCCACAAAGGTATATTCACGAATATAATTGGAAGTTTTGATATTATGAGCTTCCGCTCCCGGCTTACCAAAAAGAAAACCCGACGAGTAGTCCCTGTGACTGACCTTGTCCAATTCCTGAAACCAGGAATCAAGACGGCGCCGGAATTCATCTTCCCCTTGTTCCCATAAAGTATCTATAGCCTGGCGATAGACTTTAACCGTACTGGCTACATAATAAAGGCTTTTCATACGGCCTTCGATTTTGAAGCTGTCCAGTTCCAGATCTTTAAGCAAGGACAGGTAAGGCAAAAGGCACAGATCGTGAGAGTTAAAAATATAACTGCCTCTACTGTCCTCCTCGATAGGGAAAAACTGGCCGGGCCTCTTTTCTTCCACCAGGGCATAACCCCAGCGGCAAGGGTGAGTGCATTCTCCTCGGTTGGCGTCTCGACCGGTCAAGTAATTGCTAAGCAAGCAGCGACCCGAGTAGGACATGCACATGGCACCGTGCACAAACATTTCCAGCTCTCCCTGGGCTCGTTGCCGAACCTCTTTTATTTCCTGCAAGGTAAGTTCCCTGGCCAATACCACCCTTTTTATCCCCTGGCTAAACCAGAAGTTGGCGCTGGCCGAGTTTGTACAGTTGGCCTGGGTGCTTAAGTGAAGCTGTAGTTCAGGCGCTACCTCCTTAGCCACCTTAATGACCCCCGGATCAGAGACAATAATGCCGTCCACCTGTAAAGCACTTAATTGCTTTAAATAATCACTAAGATAAGCAAAATCCGGTTCATGGGCAAAGATGTTAACGGTAATATAAATTTTCCGACCCAGTTTATGGGTATAATCAACAGCCAACTGCAAGTCCCTGTCGTCCAAATTGCCGGCATAAGCTCTTAGACCGAAGGATTTTCCCCCGGCATAAACCGCATCGGCTCCATACTCCAAAGCAAATTTAAGTTTTTCCAGGTCTCCGGCAGGAGCAAGCAATTCTGGTTTTTTCATAATACCTCCTGGAGAATAAAGATCCCCCCGACCGCAGTCAAGGGTTTTAGCAATCTCTACTGGTATTTGGCAATATTACTAAGATGCTGCTCATAAGTTACAGCAAAAGCATGACTGCCATCCTGCTTGGCTACAAAATACAAGTATTCGGTTTTTTCAGGGTAAAGTACTGCCTGCAAAGAAGCATGTCCGGGATTGGCAATGGGTCCCGGAGGGAGCCCCAGGTATTTATAAGTGTTATATGGGGAATCAATTTTCGTGTCCTCGATGCTTAGTACCGGTTTAACTTCACCTAAGGCGTACTGTACTGTGGCACAAGATTGTAAAGGCATACCGGCTTGAAGACGATTGGCGAAAACTCCGGCAATAATTGGTCTTTCTTCCTCTTTTTGCGCCTCCCTCTCCACAATGGAAGCATGGATTACCCAGTCAAAAATCGAAAGATCCAATTGCTTTAATCTTGCTCTGGTCTCCGGAGTCAACTCTTGGCTAAAGCGCTGCAGGAAACGGTCAATAATTTCTCTGGGTTTAGCTTCTTTGTCAAAAAAATAGGTATCGGGGAAAAGAAAGCCTTCCAGGCGATTATCACCGTCTCGAATCCCATCCAGGAAATCATAATCTCTAGTACTGAAAGAGTCCATGGCCCGGTAAAAATCTTTTTCTGTTCCTAAACCTTCATTTACCAAAGTATCGACAATTTGCTCCACCGTATAGCCTTCTGGAATAGTGATTTTAACCACTTCCGGCTTCGAGCCCTTAAGCAAAGAGTCAAGTATTTCACGGCTACTCATGGCAGGAGAAAGATAGTAAGTCCCGGCCATCAGTTTGGAATCGGCTTTCTGCCAACGGCATAGCTGTCTAAAAGCTTTTGCGCTTTTTATAAGCTTCCGATTTTCTAATTCTTCGGCTATCTGGGAAGCCGACATACCTTGCTCAATTACAAACGACATGGTTTGACCCTCGGAAGAGACCGGTTTGAGGCTGTAAGAAAACCAGCATCCTGCTCCGGCTAACACCAGCAATACGATTAGGATAGCCATGCCCAAACCTTTTCTTATTAAATTCATATTATTGCCACGTTTGGATCGCATTTTTCCCTCTTCTTTCTCAATTTTATATCCTTGCTGCTAGATTTTTATTATAACCCTTTTTAATAAAAGAAGAAACTCAAGATTTTATTCTTGAGTTTCTTTTTATCTATTTTTTCGAACCATTAAATTATGGTTCTATAATAAATGTTGGGGTAAGCAGCAGGAAAAAAATAGAGCATAAGCGAAAACCTACCGAGTAAATAAACCCACAATCATTTACAGGAGGTTTTGCTTATGCT
>JAAYII010000026.1 GCA_012523535.1 Peptococcaceae bacterium | reverse complement strand
ATATTTAATACTTACTCCAAATTTCTCTCCGTTACCCAAAGAATCCTGAATTTCATTGGCATAACATCCTGTAATAACTATGATTTCACTGATCCCGCATTCCCGCAAAGTTAAAATATTCCGTTCTATTAAGGCAAGTCCCAACAAAGGTACAAGAGGCTTAGGCCTATTAAAGTTAGGCCGTAGCCTCTTTCCTTCTCCAGCAGCCAATATAACAGCCCTCATTATTGTTTTCTCCTACCATCAATAAATTCTTCCACCATCTTTTTAGCTTCAGTATCTGTATATTGAACGGGGGGAGATTTCATGGTATAAGCCGAAATGGAAGTCAAGGTACCGCCTATCTTGCGATCAAGTGCCAATTTCATACACCTGATGGCATCAATCATCACGCCCCCACTGTTTGGCGAATCCTGAACGGAAAGTTTTACTTCCAAGGTTAACGGAACATTTCCGAAACCTCTTCCTTCCATTCGAATAAAGCAAATTTTATTATCATCCAGCCAAGGGATATAGTCACTTGGACCAATGTGAATCATTTTATCGGCTAAAGCCGTCTTTAATTCCGCCTGTACAGACTGGGTTTTCGATTTTTTCTTAGAGGCAAGCCTACTGCGGTTAAGCATATTCAAGAAATCGGTATTTCCGCCGAAGTTCAATTGATAGGTGCGATCAAGTATAACTCCCCGGTTTTCAAACAACTTGGTAAGAGTGCGATGAACTATGGTTGCCCCCAACTGGCTTTTAACATCGTCACCAATTATGGGAATGTTTTTATCACGGAATTTCTTGGCCCAAGTTTCATCGGAAGCAATAAAAACAGGCATGGCATTAATAAAACCTACATTGGCCTCCAAACACGCTTGGGCATAAAACCTGGCTGCTTTCTCCGATCCTACCGGCAAATAATTTATTAGGATTTCTGCTCCGCTTTCCTTTAAAACTTTAACCACATCGCAAGGTTCCTGATCGGCGACCACAAAAGCTTCGTCCTCGTCATAATCCGCCATATGTTCGGAAACTCCGTCCAGAACCGGTCCCATTTGTACCTGAACTGGATAATCAGGTAACTTGTCGTAAAAGATTTGAGCGCAGTTTGGTTTAGCAAATATTGCTTCTCTAAGCCCCTTGCCTACTTTGCGTTTGTCTACGTCAAAAGCGGCGACCACATTGACATCACCAGGGGTGTAACCACCAAGGTTGTAATTCATTAGTCCAATAACATTCTCCGGGTGTTCCTTATACATCTCAATACCCTGTAATAATGCACTTGCACAGTTACCTACACCTGCAATTGCAACGTTAATTTTAGACATAACAAATACCCCCTTGTAATTTATTAAAATATCTTCGTTTTCAAATTGTCCCTAATTAAAACCTGTTGGCTTTGAAATGAACCAATTAGTCTAGGGTTAGAAAACGAATAAATTTTAATAACCCTAATGGTGTCAATAAAAGACTTGGAGATCTAAAACACAAAAATAAAAAGATCTTAATTGGACATAGAAAAACACCCCCTCATTGGAAGTGTTTTTCATATTTTTATCTTTATAAATAGAAAATCACTCCCAATTACCGCAATTTTAACCAAAAGCAATAAATTAGAAGTTTTTTTCTATTATTTATTAACATTTTAATTATTAGCACTCACTATTTAATGCTGCTAATAAGAATTATATTCAATATCGGCCATTATTGCAAGTACAATTTTCCAGAGTACACCAGGGAAAAGTTTATTGAATTTAAGTAAACAAACAAACCAATAATATACTTATAAATAATTCAGTATAGGTGAGAAAACCCGATGGGCAATATATTCTCCAAGCAGCGATCACAAAAATATTTAATCCCCATAATTATTTCCCTGGCATTACTTCTATCAGGATGCGGTTTGGTCGGCAAACTGTTGGGCAATAATCCTGAACAGAAAAAACAGGAAGAAAAAAACGAAAAGGTACCCAAACCGTTGGAACAACTTGATCTAACCCTGGAAAACTTATTCAGCACCTTGGGCGGCCCAACAGCGAAAACTTCCTCAGATCAGCAGCAAGCCAATTCCCAAAACCAAGGAAACAAACAAAACCAAAAGCAGCAAGAATCCCAGAATGCTTCGACTCAAACTGTCGACGACAACAAATCACAGCAAAATCAAAATGGCCAGCAAGCAGAGCAAAGCGCCCCGCCTTCT
>JAAYII010000337.1 GCA_012523535.1 Peptococcaceae bacterium | reverse complement strand
GAAACATACCTGGTGGCGGAGTTTGATTTGGATCAATTGGAAGTTCAGCGGCTGGAGTGGGGGATTTTCAGAGACCGCCGGCCGGATTTATATGGGATCATAGCCAGCTATGACGGAGAACAGATATTTGGAAAATAATTTGGGAAATTCGGTAGTTCAATCCTGAGATAGGGGGGCGTCACCTTCAGTCTGATATATTGGTCTTAAACCATAAACGGTCAGATCCACTTTTAGAAGTAAGCGGGCAAAATCCAGCGCTTCCTTCTGGTTAAGGCTTTGCTTTGGAATGGTAAGAGCATAAGCAATAGCCGAACCTTGAACTTCTTTATTGGGCCCGAGGGAAAAGGAGACTCCACTGTAATGGTCTTGCTTTTGAGGATCGGAAAGGTTGTAAAGGCTTTCCAACTCAATTATCGTTAACTTATGTTCCTCAGCAACTGAACCGTACTCAAAAGCAAAATCTATATTCCCCAGAGCCAGGTCATTGAGCATGGGCTCGGGCCCAGGGTACACAACCCTTCCCGGATGGGTGATTAGCAATTGATACAAGCCCGGAAAATGCTTATCTGCAAGTTTTAAAACCATAAGAGTGCGATAACCGCAAGGGTCTTTTTCCGGATCGGTATAGCCAAACCTGACTAGGGGATTGCAAAGTAGGTCGGACCAATGCCGGTCCGGAATTTTTTTGCCCTTTGGGGCCGTAAGCACCATGCGATTAGCCGCAAATAGCACATACCAGTCCGTAAACCATGGAAACAATAATTTTTCAATCAAGGAATAATCGGCCAGTACGAGAAGATCGGCCACATATCCTCGTTGAACACGATTAATACATTCCACAGAACCCATAGCATGTAGATTTAGGGATATTTCAGGATCGACAAGCTTATATTCTTTTGCCGCCTTTTCAACTATACTTTTAGTACTGCCTGCATGATAAATATGTAATTCTTTCGACATTTGATCCTCCTTGATAAACATATTTTTCCTAAAAAGTACGGAGCAAAGTATTAAAAAAATGTAATCATATATGCACATTAGGAATATGTATATTCCTGTTTTGCATGTAAAATAATTGTTTTTAGTTTAATATTCTATTTACTTTAAATATAATACAGTTAATTTTAGTTGTCTATTGCTGGACCCAACTGTCTATTTTCCTTGACTTGCTTATAAATTTTATCTATGATTATTTTAGTTGAAAAAAGGAACCTAAAAAATGGAGGAGGTGGAAGATGGCGATAAGGTTTACAAATGTTTGCAAGAGTTTCGACAATTTGACGGTCCTCTCTAATTTTAGCTACACAATTGATTCAGGCGAATTTATTTGTTTTTTCGGCCCGTCCGGAATTGGGAAGACAACAATCTTGCAACTCATCGCAGGTCTGTTACTGCCTGATGCGGGAGAATTGAAAATTGAAGAAAAAAGAATAGGCTATGTATTTCAAGAGCCCAGACTTCTCCCGTGGTGTAATGTCGCCGATAATATCGAACTCAGTCTCTATGCAATTATACCGGACTCCCGCCAAAAACGTCTGGAACTGGTTAACACCTTATTGCAGAAAGTGGAGCTGGAAAGCTTCGCCAAGTATTATCCGGCGCAATTAAGCGGCGGTATGAAACAAAGAGTCGCTTTAGCCAGAGCATTTGCTATTGAACCGGAAATCCTTCTGCTGGACGAGCCGTTTAGCGCTTTGGACCATAAATTAAAAGATTCTCTGCGCAGCTATTTACAGGATCTTTTATCTTGGAAACCTTGTATTACTATAATGGTCACTCATGATTTGGATGAGGCCATTCGCTTGGGAGATAAAATCCTAGTCATCGGCGATAGGCCCTGTCGTATTTTATACGAACATATTATTGAAAAACCAAGAGAAAAGAGAGATGACTTGTTCATTTTTGAGCAAACTCGGCTTATACAAAGCTTTTTAAACACCAAAATAAATTAATATCCATATGGAGGAGACTGACATGACCAAAAAACTTTGTTATTTACTTATAGTCTTAATACTTCTTTTAACCTTCGGCTCAGGCTGTAGCGCTAATAACTCAACGCCGGATAATCCGCCATCCAATACCTCCGAGGAGGAAAACATAGATAAGATTCCTGAGTTGACCATTGCTTCCTCGCCCGGACCCATATCCTATCCGCTGGCTTATATGGCAGAAAACGACGTATTTGCTAATATAGCTGAAAAGACAACCTTAACATCCTGGACCACAGGAGACCAGCTTAGAGCGATGGTCACTTCTAATCAAGTTCAATTTGCCGTAACCCCAATCACGAACGCCTTTATGCTTTATAATAAGGATGTGGATGTCAAACTTATCAATGTAGCTGTCTGGGGTATGCTTTATGTCATGAGTTCCGATGAAAATCTTAAAACCATAGAGCAATTAAAAGGCAAAGAAATTGCCATTGCCGGCAAAGGCGGTATTCATGATTTAATCTTCCGCCACCTTCTAATTAAGCACAATATTGATCCGGAAAAAGATATTAAGATTACTTCTATGGATATGGCCCAAGCCTCTACCAGTCTCCTGACGGGCAGTTTGCAATACGCTATTTTAAATGAGCCCAACTCTAGTGCTGTGCTGGCAAATGCCAAAAAGGAAGGCCTTTCAATTTATAGAAGTTTGGATCTCCAGGAAGAATGGGCTTCTGTAACCGGCAATCCGGAAGCCAGAATACCCTGGGCAGGCTTGATAGTTGTTGGAGAAAACGCTAATAATCATAAGTTGGTAAATATGGTTGTTGACCAATTCGCCTCCGCTACCAAATGGGTTTTAGAAAATCCGCAGCAAGCAGGTGAGATAACCGAAAAATATTTTCAAAATATGAAAGTACCGGCAGTGGCTAATTCCATACCCTTCTCCAGATTGGACCCCAAGCCTGCCAGTGAATGTCAGAAATTGATTGAAGACTTTTTCCAAGAACTCATGACCACGGCTCCAATGGAAGCAATCGGAGGGAAAATACCTGATGCCGGTCTTTACTACCAAGGCCAATAAAAACAAGCTATTAAAAGCAGCCGGCATCTTCCTAATCTTTTTTTGCTGGTTTATAATATCGCTGTTTTCCCATCCTCTTATAGTCCCGTCAATCCCTCAGACCTTTCAGGCTTTGTATAAACTTATAATTAGCGGTGAAGCGGTTAGCTGTTTTCTTATTACCATAAAACGTCAGCTAACCGGTTTGGGTCTGGGGGTTTTGATTGGGGTAACTTTAGGTATATTTGGCGGTTTGAACCGCTCGTTTCATACAATCTTTATGCCGGTAATCAACACCATTTTAGCTACGCCCAACGTAATTTTTGTCGTCATGGCCATGGTCTGGTTTGGAGTAGGTAGCACCCAAGTTATTTTTGTTATTGCCCTATTAATTTTCCCCATTATGTATATGAATTCAGTAAAAGCTCTGCATTCTTTGGACCAGGATCTTCTGCAAATGGCTCAAGTATTTCGTGTTCCCCGGAGAATCAAAATAAAGAAAATCTATCTCCCCGGTATTCTGCATGGTTTTATAGCCGGGTTTACCCTTAGTGCCGCATCATCTCTACGTATAGCAGTGTTCGCCGAAGTTTTCGGAGCCCCAAATGGAATTGGTCTTGCTGTCACAATCGCCAGCAGTTATCTGGAGATCGACAAACTCTTCGCCTGGGCCATTCATTTAATCCTAATAGTCACAACCATAGAGTCTTTAATAATTAAACCGGTGGAACGCTATATTAAAAAATGGGGTGCGACATAAACGACTAAACATTTTATTGAGACGTTTTTATTTATTAGAGCTAATAACCAAGAAATATCTTTTTAACAATTTTTGTGAAGGGAGCAATTCGATGAAAAGCATTAACCTTAAGCCTGTCGGTATGGTAAAAGCCGAATATAATGACAGGATGACAGTTCCTTTATGGGGACAGGACATAACGGTTATTGAAATCTTTCCTGAGTATGAGCGGGCTCTCTTAAGGATGGAGGAACACTCTCACTTTTGGGTTCTCTGTTGGTTTGATCAAGCTCGTAGAGATATTTTGTCCACTCGCCCGGAAAGGATTGATCCTAATCTTCCGGAATATGGCGTCTTCGGCTTAAGAACCCCGGCCAGGCCCAACCCGATAGCTTTATCCTTAGTAAAATTGGTAAAAATAGAGGGCTGTAACCTATATGTCCAAGGACTCGATGCCATAAACGAAACTCCAGTCTTGGATATCAAGCCTTACTATGAGCAGGATATAATTTTTTCTCCGCAAGCTCCCTATATTAGACCGCCTGAACTGGACAAACGCCGGGAGTTAATGTTGAAAGAGGCAATCAATCATCACCAGGAAGACTGTGCGGATTTGCATTTAGCTCTCCGCATGGCTTTAATTGCTGAAGAACATTTCGGTAAACTTAATTCCCAAGACCTATATTTAGAGGTAAGGGGATCCCTTTGCCTGGGAGATGTATTGCAGGGTTTGAGCAGGGCCAGATTATCAAATCCTGCCAGGTTCAATTTTACATTTTCCGCTGATACCGCCAAAAGTGTTTGGCAGAAGAACGGTATGACTCTTAGCATAGAATTGGCTCGAAAATTGGACAATGCAACACAGCTGGACCAAATGGCTGATCAGGAATTATTTTCGATAAGGAAGGAATAGGGCCATGAGT
>JAAYII010000336.1 GCA_012523535.1 Peptococcaceae bacterium | reverse complement strand
CACGAGGATTTTCAGTCCTCTGCTCTACCAACTGAGCTACCGAGGCAAATGGCGACCCCGATCGGATTTGAACCGACGATCTCCTGCGTGACAGGCAGGCATGTTAACCACTACACCACGGGGCCGTATTAATTTAAATTACCATGTTTGATGTTGGAATCATTTTCGAATATCTATAATGGTGGGCGATGACAGGATCGAACTGCCGACATCCTGCTTGTAAGGCAGGCGCTCTCCCAGCTGAGCTAATCGCCCAGTTTTACCGTGACGAATTATAGTATACACAAATATCTAATTGGTGTCAAAGAATTTTTTAATAAATTTAAGATGTAAATGCTCTTAAAATATCCTAAATTTACAAGTACTCGGTTCCATTTATAAAATGACAGATTTCTATATCAATATATGGGATATAAATTATTTTGCCGCTTTATACATTGTTTTTTCCTCTTTAACCAGCTCTTTTAACTCGATAGACCTGGTGTGCTGAGTATGAGACCATTCCTTGCGCTTATGATGAAGCATTCCCAAAAATATAATTGGAATCCAGCTATACATAAATATTGGATATACAATAAGGCCCAAGTATGCTCTCCAAGGAATTCTGTCCAAATACAGCGCTAAAGCGGGGAAAATCGTAACTCCTCCTGAAACAATCTGCCAAACAAATGTAGGAACATAAGTAACGAAAATATTTAAATAATAAGGTTGCAAAAAAGAAAAGGCTTGTAAAATCAAAAATATGGATCCTAAAACTGTGAAGAAAGGCTGGAAAAGATGCATGGCGGCGTCCATATACATCCATTTCTTTTCTTTAACGGCTTTGATCACCAGAGGAATTAAGTACTTTAAGGCCACATCCACTTGTCCTTGAGCCCAACGTTTACGTTGCCGGCATGATTGCATAAAAGTCAAGGGTTTTTCGTCATATACAATAGCATCATGCGCCCAACTTGTCTTTATTCCCTGCAGTAACGCTTTCATGGTAAATTCTAAATCCTCTGTTAAAGAATGCGCTCCCCAGCCCAGTTGTTTTAATACATCATAAGATATGCACATTCCCGTACCAGCTAAAGTATTGGATAAATTTAAATTGTAGCGGGGCAACTGAATCATTCGATTCATAATCCAAAATGCTATGGAGAATGTGTTTGTAACCCAAGTATCATATGGATTTTTGGATCCAATATATCCTTGTATGATTTTATGGCCTTCACAGAGCTTATTATTCATCTCCAATAAGAAATTTCTTTTTACCAAATTGTCGGCATCAAAAATCACAAAAGCATCATATGGTTTATTTAATTCAAAGATTTTGGCAAATAAAAATTCCAAAGCGTATCCTTTGCCCCGTTTGGTTTTATGATATCTTGTAAAAACGATCGCCCCTGATTTTTTGGCTAAATAGGCGGTTTTGTCAGTGCAATTATCGGCTACAACATATATGTCAAATAACTCTTTCGGATAGTCCAAATTCTTAAGATTATTAATCAAGGGACTTATGACCTTCTCCTCGTTATGTGCAGCTACAACAACTGCAAAACGCTTGACGGGAGGATAATCTTTTTTTTCCGGTTTACGCTTAAAAGCTGTAAATCCCAAGGTAAAATAATAAAGCGTTACAAATATAATCAATAGTTGTATGGTGATCATAGTTAAGTTGAAGAGATCCTTCAACAATGCCAAATACAGTTCCACAAAGATGACCCCCTTTGTTTAATAATCCCAAAGGAAAGCCGGAGCCTTGTTATAAAACCAGGCTTCTTTTCCCATGTTTTTCCATATATACCATTTTATACCTTTGCTTCATAAAATGGTATATAAATTTTTACCATTATTTCTATATTTTTCTTTATTTTTACCGATTTCTGGTGAACTTAAATATTAAGAATCCAATAATTGAAACAAATAGTATTAATAAAGCCAAGCACATTTTAAGAGCAAATGTTACCGAATACCAATAGACTCCAGCAATCTGAGCGCCCCCTACAAAGGGAATCATATTGCGAAAAATAACGGCAATAGCTTGACCGATAAAAACCATTACCGCTATCCCGGAAATTATTATGAGTATTCCCATTAACCCCAGGGAACTATCCAAGTATCTTTTTTTTCTAGAATGCCTTCTCCACCAATAATATTCAATAAGCAGTTCTCGACGAATACGTTGCCACATAAATTCGCCACCTCCATACAGCTTATGAATAATAAAGGTGGGTAAGAAGCTATAAAATAAAATTAATCTTTATTGTCACGGTAAAAATTATTGGGAAATATGTTGAATTATTGCCAGCATAAAGTCTTTTGCTTTGCTCAACTCTTCCATTATAGCATATTCCTCTTTGGTATGCGGATTGCCGTTCCCCAGACCCAAGGCAACGCAACTTATACCCTTGGAATTTAGAATATTAGCGTCAAGCCCGCCGCCAGTTGCTTTGAGTACAACATCGATCCCTAAATCTCTGCCTGCTCTTATTGCATGATTAATAACCGGATGAGTGGGATCAATGGAAAAAGATTCATATGCCAACTCCTTTTGATAGATAAAGCGGGCTTGATATCTATTTGCTGTATCGGTGAAAGTTTTAATTATTTTTTCCGTTTCATTTGCTAATTTTATTTTATTTCTACTGCGTACTTCCGCTTTGATATCCACTCGGTCAGCAACAATGTTACGACCCTTACCTCCGCTAATGGTTCCAAAGTTACTGGTGGTTTCTTCGTCCAATCTACCGCTGGGTATTTTGGAAATGGCCTCGGAAGCAACAACAATAGCATTAATTCCTGATTCCGGGGCCAGCCCGGCATGAGCCGCCTTTCCTTCTATTGTTAAGTCCAGGGTAATATGAGAAGGAGAAGCATTGACAATTGTACCTACCGGTCCGTCACCGTCAAGAACATACCCCAATTGGGATTCAAATTCAAAGTTTAAATGTTTTACGCCGATAAGCCCTAACTCCTCTTGAACGGTAAACAACATTTCAAGCGGACCATGTTGAATTGTTTCATCCTCTTGTAATGCGCTCAGTACTCCCAAAATAACTGCTATGCCCGCTTTATCATCCGCTCCAAGAATATGTTGACCATCGCTATAAATTATGCCGTCTCTGATCTGTGGACTCATTCCCTCGGTAGGTTCAACAGTATCCATATGAGCGGCCAATAAAACAGCAGGCGCTTTTTTATTCCCGGGGAATCGGGCTAAAAGATTACCTGTATCACTGCCGGTAAACTCAGCCGAATTGTCCTCGTATACTTCAGCGCCAAAACTTTTAAGTCTTTTTTTTAAATAAGACGCTAACGCACCTTCTTTCTTGGAAGGACTGCTGATTGAAGTTAGTTTGATAAATTCGTCAATGATATTAAT
>JAAYII010000335.1 GCA_012523535.1 Peptococcaceae bacterium | reverse complement strand
TACGATTTTAGCAATAAATTGGCCATTTTTTGAGTCTTTTTGCCTATTGGTCATTATTTTTTTAGCTTCAAAATTGGGCAAAAATTACAATGAAAAAGTTAAAAATTTTTGTTGCTGCTATATACCAGATAAAAAAATACTTTTCTGTTGTATTAAACAGTCTATAAAAAAAAGTTTTAGTCTTATAAAAAAAGAGCTTTATTTATTAACTCTTAATTATTAAACACAAATTGTAAATCCAAGCAATTTCAAGGGATTGCGGCCTTTTTGGGAAGCATTGGAATTTATCTATTTTTTTCAATCGGCCAATCAATAATGAATTTTAGCCATTAAACAAAAATTCCCTTGAAAGGGAATTTGCGGTAGTCTATTTTGTTTTATCAATAAAACGCGCATCTATTAGTTCTTTAGACCTATAAATATGTTTTAATTTTTGGGCTTTTTGTAAACGGTTAAGCTCTTCTCGAACATTCTCCAGTTCGCTATTGAGTTTGGAAATAATTAATTCGTCAAGCTCCAGTACCCGTTTCATCTTTTGGGGCAGCTTTTGGCTCAGATCAGAGATAAGCGAAAAATCCTTTTGGGCATGATATGGTTTAAAGTCCTCAATTTGAAAATCACGTCCCGTTTTAGCCATGAGCTGCTTTTTTATTTCTGTGCTCTGGAGACTCCTTTGCTGCAGAATCCGGAAACAATCATTGCGAAAAAGGGTAAATTCTTTTAACTTATCAACATAAGTTTCGATAGGCAGTTGGTCGGATTTACTTTCCAAAAAATCATTAAAAGCTTGCATTTTTTCCAAAAGGCTATCGTAGTCTTCGACATCCGATTTATATAGTTCTATTAGTTTTTGCAGTAATTCATGCATCATCATTTTGCACCCATACGGACAATTCTGGCCACTTCAATCCACATATCCCGATAGGACTGCAAAAACTCTTGCACAGGCTGCAAATAGGAGGTATCCTTCTTCAAATTGGCTTTAACTACTTCGCCCTCATAAAATTCATATAGAGCACGAAGATTAGAAGCGATTTGCCCGCCTTTTTCCATATCCAAGGAATTGTTCAATTCCGCGAGAATATCCTGCACCCTGCATAGTTTTTGATTGGCCACGTCATATTGTTTATCTTCAATGGCCTTTTTACCCTGCTGCAGGTTTTTCAGAGCGGCCGAATAAAGCATAACCACTAATTTTTCCGGTGGAGCCGTATTAATAGATATTTGTTGATAGGCTTTCTGGGGGTCGTTTGTCAGGGAATCAGGTATTGGATTAATCATGGGGGTCACTCCTAATATTCTCTGCATTTTTTATTTTCTGTATTAAATACTCTCAGCTTGTCTATATTTACTCTTGTCATTATTTTGTTGTTTTTATTTTATTGTTTATTTATCCCCATAAGAGGTTTTCCTATCCCAAGCCATTTTGGACGGCTTTTATGCAGTATCCTGTCCTATCCTTTTGTCTTATTCCTTATTAAGTATTCGATCTTAAATAATATAGTGAATTTAGCTGTGCTGCCAGCCAGCTGGCTTGAGATTGGAAGGAGGACAGACTGGCCTCAAGACTGGCAAACTTGATTTTTAAATTTTCCTCGTAAACAGCTGCTTTTTCATTCAAACGTTCGATTTGATCGTTTAACTCTTTAATTTGTTCATCCAACATTGAAGTCCTACTGGCCAAAGTCCCGCCATATTTGGTAAGGGGTTTCAGATAAGCTCTTAGGATATTGGCCAGTCCTTGATCATCGGCCGGTTTTACTCCGTCATAGGAAGCTCCGAATAAATTGGCAACACTTTGGGGATCTGCAGCCAGGGCATCGGCAAATTTCGTTTTATCAAAGGATAATTCTCCGCTCCGGCTTGATGTTATTCCAACTTGGCTCAGCATCATGTATTGTCCGAAGTCGCCTAAAATTAAACCAACCTTTTGCCTCAATGCAGCTTGAATGTTCTGGGCAGCCGAATCCCCCAACAATATTCCGGCCTGTTTGGTCTCGGAATTATAGTTCATATATTTCTTGAGCGCAGCCTGCACCGCATTATATGCATCAACAAAATCTTTAACAGCTTTTTCTGCCGCCGAGTTATCAGTTGCAATTAAAACCGTGGATTGTCCCGGACTGTTTAAGGTTAAGGTAACACCCTCAATGGCACCGTTAACCGTATTAGAAGCACTGGTTATCTGCAGGCCGTTTACCGTAAACACGGCATTCTGGGCTCTTTGAATTCTCCCTCCCAAGGACGGATCGGTAAGGCCGGTCTCTGCATAATCGCTTATAGTTCCATTTTCATTTAAAACCCCAATAGTTTTCAAAAAAGAATTGGGATCTTCAAAAGTAATGCCGTTTGCTTCTCCGGTCTGGCTCGAAATAAAGGCAATACGGTAATTGCCGGAACTGGTTTGAATCAAGCTGGCTTTTACACCGGCACCGGCCCGATTAATCGAGTTGACTATATCTTGCAGTGTCGGAGCGCTACTTTCAGGATTGCTTTTCACGACATGAACTGTAATCGCTTCGTCCATACTGTTAACTTTTATTTTGAAGTCCCAATTGGACGTTGTCCCGTCATCGACATAAGGGGCCAAGCTGCCATCCATAAAAGATGCTAAAGCAGCATCTGTTAATTCCCTGCTCACAACCGTATCCGACTGGGCTATTTGGCTGATATTGACAAGATAATTGCCCTGAATCCCGGATCCGTTGCCGGCAACGCTAAAATAATTATTGCCTGCTGGCGTGGTTACTGCAGTCGATTTCCATATTTGGGGATCCTGCAATTTTTCCAAAGCTGTTTCCAAAGCCGCAAGTTTGGTATTAATATCCTGCCAGGCGGACTTTTGAGTAGTAAGTTTACTCACTTTGTCGTAAATACGGTTTTGAGGCAGCTTGTAAGAGTCGACCATAGCCTGAATTATGCCGGAAAAATCATAACCCGAAAGGCCTGATAAATTCAAACCGGTAGTTGAGTACATCTGGTGTTACCCCCCTTCATACTTACTGGCTTTGCTTCCAAACATATTTATTAAAACGCATTCCTTTCTTAAACCTTTTTATCCAGGAAAACCCCTACCATTTCGGTTAAGGAACTTACTAAATCCAGTATCTTTTCCGGTGGTATTTCATTAAGAATTTCCCCGGTGTTTTTGTCAATAATCTTGACCATAATGCGCCGGCTTTCTTCATGGACCGAGAATTCCATTCTCTTTTCAATTAATCCCACCAGGCGATTCAGCTTATCTGCTGCCTGTTCGACTTCTTCTCTGGGCACCTCTTCCCGGGCGGAGGGAGTTTCATCTTTACGATCCACAACCGGCCGAGGTCTTTCTCTGGAATCCTCCAGTTTCTGACCGGGATAGGTATCTACCGGTAAAACAGATACCTGGGGACTGGTCGGCGATATTGGGCCAATCATGACAGTATCCTCCTTTTATCTTCTACTGGAGTAAATAATTATTTAATCCAGCAACTATGTTAATGAAGTCTGTACATTGAAGAAGGAAGCCGACCGGCAGATTGCCGACCGGCTTGCAAGGCAACAGCAAAAATTAACCCAATAATTTAAGAATGGATTGCGGCGCCATATTGGCTTGCGCCAGCATTGCCACCCCGGCCTGGTTAAGAACCTGATTCTTGGTGAATTCGGACATTTCCGCGGCCATGTCCACATCACGAATACGCGAGTTGGCAGCAGTAAGATTCTCTGCCGTGGTGCCCAGGTTATTAATAATATGCTCAAGACGGTTCTGGTAAGCACCCAGCTCAGCTCTGGCCGTAGATATAGTTTCAATGGCTGAAGAAATTGCATTAAGCGCGGCGGTTGCACTAGCAGCAGAAGTAAGACTAATTCCCTCAATTGACAGAGAGGTTACAGTTGCTGAGGATAGAGCAATTTCCATACGATCGCTCGAAGTAGCCCCGATTTGCAAAGTTATAGTCGAAGCAGTATCACTTAGCAAATCTTTTCCATTAAACTTGGTGCTTTCGGCAATATGATCAATTTCATCAAGCAAGGAATCAACTTCTGCCTGAATATTTTCTAAATCACCATCTGCGTAAGTTCCGTTAGAAGCCTGAACAGCAAGTTGATTAAGTCTCTGGAGAATAGCATGGATTTCATTTAAAGCTCCCTCAGCCGTCTGGATCAGGGAGATCCCATCTTGTGCATTTCTCTTAGCCTGATTTAGCCCGTTGATCTGGGCTTTCATTGTTTCAGAAATAGCAAGTCCTGCAGCATCGTCAGCCGCCCGGTTAATACGATAGCCGGAAGACAATTTCTCCAAGGATTTCTGCATGGCATTGTTCGTAGCGAAAAGATTGCGCTGGGTATTTAGGCTTGCAATATTAGTGTTTAAAATCATTATTATCCCTCCATGTTTTTTTAATCCCACATCCATGTGGCTTAAATTTACCTCTTGCCGGCAGAGGTTATCTAAGCTTGTTATCGTCAGTATCTTCTATAGCCTTAAGTCCAAAATTAAGTCAATAATTCAATTTATAAGCGATATTCTTCGTTTTTCTTGTCTATATTCCTTTTTTTGCTACCTTTATGTTTTAACTATTATTTAACGCTACTTGTATCTTTTTTGCCGGGAAACCCATTCTGGAGACCGGATATATGTTCCTCTATCGCTGTCTTCAAATTTTGGTTCGGGCAAACTTGGCTTGCCTTTTGGTAATAATGTATAGCCTTACCCACCTTTTGCTGTCCCTCAAAAGAACAGGCCAAATTATAAAGAAGATCAAAGTTTTGAGGATCTTTAATTAATGCTTTTTGTAGCAATTTTTCGGCTTTGATAAATTCTCCCTGTTTCAAGACAATAACAGCCTTCATAGAAACAATGTCTGAGTCTTCCCCAATAACCTTTGTCGCTTCCTCTAATAAAGAAGTTGCCATAGCCAGTTCATCATTGTTAATCAGATTTTCTATTTTTTCCTTAAGCAGGCGGGAATAGTGTTCAAACTCCTTGGTGCGTGTTTCAGTCAGAGCTTGTAAATCTTTGGTCAATAATTCAATTCCTTTATTCAATTTAGGGTATGTGTTTAAAGCAGTTCGCAAAATCTTAATAGCCTGGCGGTTATTCCCTTTCGCTTTTTCCTGTTCTGCCTGGTTTACCAGCAAAATAAACCTATCTTCTTGGTTTAGAGCTGTCCAGTTTCGAGTTTCCAAAGCTAGTGGGCTATATATAAGCTTAAGATATTGATTTCCGATCTGTATAAAAAGGTTAAATAACTTAAAATATTCCTCATGCGAAAGGTTACAAAAAAACAAAGTGTTTTTAAGCAACAAACAACTTAAGCTAAGCTGGAATTAATCCTTAGTGCCTGAAAAAGATTGGACAAAAGGTTCTACCAGCTCTTTTACCTTTGGCCGGCTGTTACACATATAGGCTAGCATGGTATCGGCTTTCTCCCGATTGACCCGGCCTAAAATATCTGGCCAAGGCTGCTTAAGAACCATAAGGAAATAGAATATATCGGCGTAGAATACTGGTTCGCTGTTAAAGTCCAGTTCCTGTACCAGTTTTTGAAGAGGCTCTAGACTTTTCCACAATTTGTCTTCCTCGTAGGCGAGCCGGATTTGATTCAGCATGCCATATGCGTCCTTTTCCCGGGAAAACAGCTGGTTAATTTTTTTTCGTTCGCTGCTAGAAAGGTTTTTTTGCTGATCTTCCAAAATTCCTAGGAAATATTTTTTTAGGTCATTATTTTCTAGATTTTTATAGATACTTATTAATCTATTAATCTCCTGTGTCTCAAAAGCCGCTTTGATATAAACTGTCAGCGCTTGCTCAATAACAGATGATTCCAAATTCCCGGCGCGGTCAATTAACTGCAAGCTAGTCTGCAAAGCAGAAAAAAAGTCTTCTTTCAATATATATAATTTGCTGAGTTTCAATAAAGCCTCATTTTCTTTTCCTTTGGTGTAAAACTGAATTCTTGGATCGTTAGCTATAGCAAGTCTTGAAAAACTCCTAACTAAGCGCAAATACTCTTGAAAGTTTTCGATAGCAGACAGATATTTTTCTTGAGTTTCATAAATACGAGCCAGCCAAAAATATAAGTCGAAATACTCAGGTTCAAGACTGATTCCTTCCAGGCATACCTTTTCCGCTTCTTCCAACATTTTATTAGCAAAGGCATAAACAACATAACGTTCATAAACATAAATATAATTAGCCGGATTTTCTTTCTTAGCATGAATTGTTACATAAGCCTTGCGGATTTCTTTTAAAGCATCCTTCATGTCCTGATGCATACCATAAGTAACCGCTAATTGGAAACGGTAATAGATATTATCCGGATCCTTATTTAATTCTTCTAATAATAATTGGCTAGACCGTACAAATTTTCGTTCCATTAATTCTTGATCTGTGCTGTCATAGCCGTAATGTCGAATTGTTGATTTTAACTGCATAATTTTGCCCTGAAATTTCGGCTGTTCATGAATGGCCTGTTCATAATGAAAGAAACCATCATTTTTGAACAGGCGCAATGATGGCAACATAGCATCGTTTTCTGATTTTCCCGGAGTTAAAGAACTATTGATATAAATTATACAAGCCCCATAAGACTTTCTAAGGTCTTTTCTACTGAAAAAAGTCAAAATATCTTTAAAATCTACCAGTTCTTCGTCCGCATCTAAAATCAAAATCCATTCGCCCCGAGCATAACTTATGGTAATGTTTCTCATCTCGGAAAAGTTATCGCTCCAGGGATGGAAATAAACCCGATCAGTAAAAGACTTGGCAATATTGACTGTATTATCCGTGGAACCCGTATCCACAATAATCAATTCAGAATCCACTTTCTGCATTAATGGCTTTAGACTTTTCAAACAGCGAGGAAGGTTTTTTTCTTCGTCCTTAACCATCATGCAGATACTTAAAAGTTTCATATATACCTCCATGGTTTTACAATATTATGCAAGTTGACTTGCAATATCAATTACTCAATCATCTTCTTACGAAGCTCATCCAAGGTTCCTGAACTTGCTTTTCCTTTAATATTTTCAGCGGCTTCCCTATTCTGCCGGCTGATTTCTTCATAAACCTCACTTCGAAGTATCCGGACATCTTTAGGAGCTTCGATGCCGATCTTCACCACATCACCGGCAATAGACACTACAGTTATCTCAATATGCTCATCGATTTTTATTTTTTCATTAACCTTACGGGAAAGAACAAGCATTATTCTTTCCCCCTTTCTTCTGCGCTTGTCTGGTCTTGTTGAACAAATAACAGCTCCCGGGAACTATATTTTTCCTCATTTAAAATTATTTGGTATCCTTTTTGGTTTTCCAAATTAATAATTATTGGTGCTTTTAAGTTAATGGTCGTCTGTTTTATATCATCTGCCAGGCACAAGATTGCCCAAACTTCAATTTTGGTATCGTCTTTTATTTCGAGCACTTTGCGACTTTCAACATCAAGCTCAAGATCTTCCAGATATTTTGGGAAATAGGTTTCGGGGCGTGCCAATACAAAACCGATATACTCATTCTCCATACAGATAAGCTGAGCTAACGGGGCTTCATCTTCCGGAATAAAGATCCAATCTTTATAGGCCTCAAAGCCTGGGATTCCTAAAGGGAAATTCATCTTTAATTGCCGCTCCATAATAATAACCCCCTTTTCCGCAAATAAAAAAATATGACTCCTTATTTTCTTTTCCAACCATCTATTTAAAGAATTCTAAACCTTATAATCCACAGTTAACCGACAGCCTTGATTTCAATATAAGGTTTTTGTTCCAAATAAACATATACTTTCCCATACTGGAATTCGCTTGAGATTTCCCCCGGTGTAAAGTTGATTTTGACACCGCCTTTTTCAACATTCCATTCTAAATCATGGCTTATTACTTCTATTTTAATAGGATCCAATCTTACTAATTGCAGGCTTTTTTCCTT
>JAAYII010000334.1 GCA_012523535.1 Peptococcaceae bacterium | reverse complement strand
GTTCCGATAACATGAGCATCTACCCCAACAGTACCGGTGATAACGGTAGGCTGTTTGGCCAAGACATCAGCCTTGTATTTGTTTTCCGGAGTTTCTTCTTCGTAAACAATTTCTTCTTTAGGATCGATAAGGGTACCTTTTTGTATGGTCCACAAGTCGGACAGAGATACTTTGTAATCCATACGGCGGCCTTCATAGGCTTCACGCTCGGCAATTTTTTCTCTTTCATACTGGCGCACTTCTTCAGGAATAGGTATGTTGCCATATTCCAGATGACGAACGGCGCCTTTCAAGTCTCTTACGCCTAGGCAATTGTCTTTTACATGAATATTAATGGAGAACGGACCGTCGAGTACTCCGGCTTCCAAAGCTTTAACAATACCGACGCAAACATCGCCGTCGCCCATCTCCATTACTTTTTCCACGATGGCGCTAACAGCCAAAGTACACATTTTTTCTTCAATATCAATTTCTTTAGAATCAATCTCAAACTTCTGTTGACGAACAACATTGTAAATCCAATTGGCGGAACGATAGGTCTGCTGGTGAGCTTCCAGGCTGGGTACGCCAAGAGCTTCGTCCACAGTTTTAACGGAACATGCAGGCAGATTAGCCAAGGCACCAACCATGGCTGTGTAGTTGATATAACCATAAGCGCGTCCGATATCCTCTGGGAAAGGATACAGGTAGGACTGGTTACCAATAAGACCGGGAATCATGACATCAGAATGACCGTATTTATCTAAGTACTTGCGGAAAAGTTTTTCAGTGGCTCGGAATTCCCCAAGATCCTGGGCTATGTTACCGTTAAAGTTAACCATTGGGGATACGCTCTTGATTCCCTGTCCGGCAGAAACCAAAGCTTCCAATATCATGCAAGCAATTCCGACATATGTGGGTATAACGCCGTTGGCCAGCCAACCATGGGTAGCATGGTTAATAATATGGCCTCTGTCGGCATAATAACCCGATAAACGTGCGCTATATTGTGCTGTCTGAATGCACTCTTCTGGTGTAGCTTTTTAGTCAAAACCGGAAATCCAACCAAATAGACTTTGCGGGATGCCGCTAATACCAGAAGCGAAAGCTATTTCGGCAATTATGGCCTGACCTTCACGAGAACTGCGAACGTCAAAAGCACCGTAACAGGATTCAACAACTTTTCGGGTGGTCTTAACGCCATGATTGACAATGGGATAACCATTCAACTTGGGTTTACCGGTTCTGATACTCTCTTCCAAACCTTTTTGTGCCAAGTCAAATCTCAGGTTACGAGAATATGAGTCTGTGGTAAACGGAAATAAACATACCCCAGCCTCGTTCAGGCCTTTCAAAAGTTTGATCTCTTCCTCCACTACAGGAGTCCCGGAACGAGGGAATAAAGTGGTTTTGCCTTCTGCTTTGAGCTTGGCCAGCATTTTTGCCATATTTTTGTCTTCGGGTAAGCTTAAATTGTATTCTACTGCTTCATCCAGATCCACTTCTTTACCCGTAGGCCATAATGACAATACCTTTTCACGCATTTTGAGAAATTCTTCTTCCGGAATGCGTTCATTTTTAACCTTAATCATGATTCTCCTCCATCATATGTTTTAATGATTTTTGGTTTATGATTCATGGTTTAAAATCTTGAAAATGTTATATAATCTTTCTTTTACTTTTTACCTACTTTGAGATCTGACATTTCAGCCCATAGGATTCGATTATACTTTTAGCTTTTTCCAGTTCTTCCTTGGTTGGTTCTTTAACACCTTCAAGCTGATACTTTAAATCCAACATTCTATATTTATTAGCCCCGTACCTGTGATAAGGCAAAAGGTTAACGGGAGCATCTTTGGTAATATCAACCACAGTTTTAGCCAAAGCTCTTAAATTTTCTTCCGAATTGTTGTAGCCAGGAATAAGAGGAACACGAATAACCACTGGCACCCCTTTTGCCACTACAAGAGCCAGGTTGCGCAATATCAATTCATTGGATTGACCGCACAACTTTTTATGCTCTTCCGGATCCATATGCTTAAGGTCAAAATAAACCAAGTTGCTGTACTCCAAAATCTTCTCCATTGCTTCTTGACTACCATAGCCGGAAGTATCAGCGCAGGTATGAATATTCAATTCCTGGCAACGTCTAAATAGTTCAGCCACAAAATCAGCCTGCACTAAAATTTCTCCACCAGAAGCCGTAACTCCGCCTCCCGATGCTTCATAGTAATCCATATCTCTTTTAACGATATTTAATACTTCATCAACAGTCATTTTTTTCCCGCTCATTTGAAGAGCTTGATGTAAACAGGCCTCAACGCATTTTCCACATTTAGTGCATGCCTTTCGGTCAATATGCACACCGTCTTCATCGAGAGTTATAGCATGTTCGGGACATACTTTGACGCAGGTACCGCATTTCTTACACGATGTATACCTGTAGATGATTTCCGGCATTGGATTTTGCGATTCAGGGTTGGAACACCAGAGACAAGTTAAGGGGCAACCTTTTAGAAAAACAGTTGTTCTGACTCCAGGTCCGTCATCAATACTATATCTTTGGATATTAAATACTATCCCTTCCATGTTATTCAATTCCTCTCCTCTTATAGGGGAGGAATTGCCGGGTTGTAGGCAATTCCTCCTTTTTGTTTAACAGAATTATACTAACTCATGCATGGTACGGTTAACAATTTCAGTCTGGAGTTCTGGCGGCAAATCAAT
>JAAYII010000333.1 GCA_012523535.1 Peptococcaceae bacterium | reverse complement strand
TATTCGGTGAGGCAGCAGTAGATGTAGCGAGAGCAGTTAAGAAAGAAGAACCCCCGGCTTAGTTGGCCGGGGATTTTTTCATGTCTTCATGGAAAACCTGGGCCGTAATGGAAGGAAATCTCTGCATATATAATTAGGAGGGAAAAATATAAAGCACAAAAAGCAATGCAACCGGTAATGCAACCGGAGTAATAAAAGATAAGAAAATATAACGAAATATAAAAATGCGCCCCATTTAGGGGCGCCTAAATCATTGAAAAATAAAGCTTTTTAAAATCATATAAAACAATATAATAAATTTGGCCATGACTTTGGGGTGGTAGAGGCCGCACGTTCAAGTCGTGTCGCTCCGCCCATGAAAATTAAGGGGTTGCAAGGATTTGCGGCTCCTTTATTTTTTTATTTCTTGCCCAACATATTTATTTCTTGCCCAACATATTTTTTTTCAACCATTGGTTAAAATGTTTAATCTAACAACTCGCTCATTTTTTCAATTGCCTGGCGTTGCATGCTGGCCAGAACATGGCCATAACGCCAGGTAATTTTTCCTTCGGAATGGCCTGATTATGCCTTAAGGGGAGGGTGGGAAATGACATAATGCCTATAAAGACCATCGCCATATACTATAAATGTGGACACGAATGGATGAAAATAGAAATATAATAACTATTAAGAAAAATGTCCTAAATATGGTAATGAAGTAACAATATTTCAATACGGTAACAAAGTTTTTTTGCCCGGGTGTTGGTAAGGTGCCAAAGTAAACTCACTCATGGAGGTGGGGAGATGTCAGAACAAGAAGTAGCTCGTTTACAAGAAAATATCAAAACCTAATTTAAAGATGTGGATGAGCTTAAAAAAGATATAAAAGAAATAAAAAAGCAATTAGCCAACCGGTTGCCGCTCTGGGCGACGGTCCTTATATCGTTACTGACTGGTATCATAGGGTGGCTGGTATAACAGACGGGGAGGGATCGAAATGATATTACCCATGAAAAATGCGACAATAACACTCCCATATAAATCTCAACCGCCTGCTGGGATTAACTATGAAAAAGGTTACCACTCAGGTATTGACATGGTCTCCGATGAGCGGGCGATCTACGCTCCCGTATCAGGAACAATTATAGCAAGAGGGCACGATCCCCAGGGCTGGGGAAATTATGTGATCCTCAGGAGTGGGGATTATGACTTGATATTTGCTCATCTGCAATCATCCAACGTAATATACGGCCAGGAGATAAAAGAGGGAAATAAAATCGGCATAATGGGAGCAACTGGTCAAGTAACGGGGGCGCACCTACACTTTGAAGTTAGAAAAAGGCCTTGGAATTTAAGAAATGACGTTAATCCAGCCGAATGGCTTGGGATTGAAAACAAGAGGGGTCCGGTGACAGAAATTAAAAAGAAAGCTGAGGATGATAATGTGGATAAGCTTGTTATATACGCTGATGGTGACATTGGGGCGGCTTTAACCTATAGCCAGGCACATGGCATACCCATGGTGAGAGCAAATGAAGATGGTTTAGAAGCAGTTATAAAGAAATATCCAGCAAAGAAATATTATCTTATTGGTTTTAAAGGCCAAGACACTCCAGAAAGGAAGTATTTTAGCGGGAAAAACAGACTTGAAACAGCAAAAGAAGCCCTTAACAGTTAGGTGTTCCATCATGAGAAAGAACCTTTTTCAAAGTTAATAGTGGCTTTAGTTATTTTACTAAACACCGGCTTTACTGTCGGTGTTTAGTAGTGTATTAATAGATGGCAGCAAGCCAATGGCCTTAATCGCCGCCTGGTTTGCCTTTACCACATATTTTTTATCAGAGATACCTACATTTTCCCTATTACTGGTTCGGATTTGAAAGGTATGCTGCCGGATTATTTGTTATTGCTTTTTTTTGAATTTTATTGCCAAGTTTTGAAATTAACAGAGAAGTGGTAAGGCCATACAAAGCATGAGAAGCAACATAAGAAAGATTACTGGTTGCATCCGGGGGTTTAACTTTGTTGTTAGGGAATCCGCTAAGAAGTGCCGTTGCTATAGCACCATAAGTTACCCCGTAAAATATACCCTTTCCGATTAGATTATCGGTACCTTTTCTTGAAAATAATTCTGTCATGATCACCCCGCCTAAAGAGCTTAACCCTAGCGACATCATTATTCCGAGAATATTTCCGCCTCTTGAGCGAGCTTGTTTTTTGGAGGATACCCACACGCCGGAGGCAGCTTGCGTATAACTACGCTTGGATATCCCCAATTTTAATGATATGCGGTCAAAAAGGATCAATACCAAACCGCCAATTAAGCCGCTTATTATTCCTAGGGATTGCCTGTCATTGATTTTCTTCATAATTTATTCTCCTAATTATTTTTCTATTCTATAAATACTTTTTTTATTTTTTCCATTAGCGTTCAGTTTATTAGCTTAAAACCTATCCAAAATAAGGAACAAATAAATAATAAATCAAAAAGGGGATTAGCACCTTGAAACCTTTTAATACCAAGGAAAAAATGATTGTTTGGGATACTTTAAAATCTTAGAAACCCGAAATTTTGTTCAATATAACCTTGTGG
>JAAYII010000025.1 GCA_012523535.1 Peptococcaceae bacterium | reverse complement strand
TCCTCCACTATACGGGGATCAGCAGTCATAATCCCTTCAACATCGGTATAAATATCAATGGCTTCTGCATTAAGAGCAACCCCGATTGCCGCCGCTGTTGTATCGCTTCCTCCCCGGCCAAGAGTAGTAATTTGCCCATCCTCCGTTATACCTTGAAAACCGGTTACGATAACAATTTTTCCTTCTTCCAGATGTTTGAGTATTCTATCAGGCTCAATTCTGATTATTTTTGCATCGCCAAAACAATTATTGGTTATAATGCCGGCCTGACCACCGGTCAAGAGGATTGCTTCCAAGCCGAGACTTTGTAAAGTGCTGACCATAACAACCCCGGAAATAATTTCACCGCAACTCATAAGTAGATCCAATTCTCTTTTCGGTACCTCAGAATATATACTGGTTGCCATTTTTATAAATGTATCTGTAGCATACGGGTCTCCAAAACGTCCTATGGCCGAAACTACAACTACAGGCGAATATCCTTTGCTGACCGCCTCGGATACTTTTGTTGCAGCCTGAATCCTTCTTTCGGAATCTGCGACAGACGTTCCGCCAAACTTTTGAACTAAAATACGCAAACTAAATAATCCCTCCTATATTTCATTATAACAAATTATTCAATTGCATATGATAAAAACATTATACGTCAAATTATATAATAATGTAAATTTAGTGTCTGGTATCGAGACACTAAATTTACAAAAGAAATAGTTCAAAATTTTGTGGCCAATAGAAAGAATTCTATTACGAATATGTCAAATATTCAACCAGAAGTGGCTGAATCTGCTTTCCTTGACAAGCCAGTAATATTGTTTCCGGGATTTTCTCCATATGGGCAACTAAAGAATTTGCTTTTTTCTCCGGATTATCCTGGCCGAAAGGCACAAAAAAGATGTTTTTGGTAGCCAGTAAAATCCCTATGTTTTTAGCACTGGCCCCCAATCCGTCGTTCGTGGAAACCGCTATAACCACTGGTAAAAGATTGCGTAAATTTGCTTTGGCAGCCATTAGAACCGGTGTATCGGTTATACCGTTTGCTAATTTGGCCAGGGTATTACCTGTGCAAGGAGCAATTACCATACAATTAAAAGGTTTTTGGGGACCAATAGGTTCTACATCCGGTATAGTTTTTAATGGTTCTTTTCCCGTAATTTCTTTTAAAAGCCTCTGCCAATATTCAGGGCTTCCGTATCTAGTATTCATAGTAGCAACGGAATAGGAGATGATTGGGGTAATATCCGCCCCTTCTTGGACCAGCGTTTTAATAACTTCAATCGTCTGGGCTAATGTACAGTGAGATCCGGTTAATGCAAACCCAATTTTATAATCCTTAAATCTCATGTGATACCCCCCTTTCCTTTGTTGAAGCCGCTTTTGACTTTGTATTTAAGTGTTCAAGAATAATAGGGGGATATACTTTAGCTAAAATTTTAGCGGCCGTTTTCGGAGCCACTATTCCTGGTAAGCCCGGAGCAAGCTGGGCTTTGATTCCCAACATACGGGCATATTCAAAGTCGGTTCCTCCCGGGATTGAAGCCAAATCGATGATCACTGCCTCACGGGATACCTTATCCAAGATTTCCCGATGAAGGACAAGAGCCGGTACAGTATTGAAAATAATTTCCGCATTACCAATTTCTTCCGGCAATTGGGCAAAATTTATGGCTTGAACTCCCATTTCTATTGCTCGGGCCAAATCAGCTGGCTTGCGAGCTACAACCGTTACATTGGCTCCCATTCCTTTAAGCAACCGGACAAGAGTAGTACCAAACCGACCAAGGCCCAGTACATAGCTCAAACTGCTATGTATGGTTATATTGGTCGCCTCCATGGCCATTTGAACAGCCCCTTCGGCAGAAGGTATAGAATTTAGAATGGCGACATCGTCTCTATTTGCTATTTCATATAATGTTATGTTCAATTTTTCGGTTGCTTTTTTTAAAGCGGGACGGGCAAATCCAATAAAAAGCGGCACGCCTGGAGGAATGGATTCGATGACTTCTTTGTTTAAAAAAATTGGTGAGCTGGAATATTTGGCCTTAACTAGCCCCCGTTCATCTGCTCCAAACATTGGGAACAGGAGAGCATCCGCTTTTGACATAAGTTCTTTAATAGAAGCTGCATGCTCGATATTATCCGCAATAGGTGATTTTTCCAGACCAAAACCAATTATTTCAGCACCCAGCTTCTGCAGCTCAGGAATAAGATAGATCTCTCTATCATCACCACCGACTACTGCCAGGCGTACCCCATCAAGTACTGCACCCATAGTTAATGCCTCCTTGTTGGATAGTCCGGGTAAACTACTATCCATTATATGAGTAGGCATTCCATGCGGTGCTTAAGGATTTCAATCTAATAACTTTTCAAGACCCAGAACAAAATCTTTTGATTTATAGGACTTACGAATAGCCAACAAAACTCCCGGCATATAAGCCTCCCTGCTATAGGCGTCATGCCGGATGGTAAGGGTTTGTCCCAACCCCCCGAAGATCACTTCTTGGTGGGCTAACATTCCAGGCAAACGGACGGAATGAATATGGATTCCATTTATATTACCTCCCCTGGAACCCGGTATTTTTTCATACTCATTGGGATGTCCCTGCATCATCGTTTGACGATTCTGCGATATAAACTCCACAGTTTTAAGAGCGGTTCCAGAAGGCGCATCTAATTTATTGTCATGATGTAATTCAATTATCTCTACGTGTTTAAAATATTTTGCCGTTTCTTCCGCAAATTTCATCATGAGAATTGCGCCCAGAGCAAAGTTGGGAGCAATAAAGACCCCGACTTTTTTCTCCTTTGCCAGCTCTTCCAGTTCTGAAATCTCTGCGCTGTCCAAGCCAGTAGTCCCAATTACAGGTACCACTCCCGCTCGAATGGCTTCTTTGGCATTGGCAAAGACCGATTTGGGATTGGTGAAATCAACCAGAATATCAGCCTTGGAATTTTGCAGTTTGTCGACTGTAATCTGTCCTGTTATCTGCATATTCAACGGTGACATTCCCAGGATAGTTCCAATGTCTTGCCCTTGATTCCTGATGTCTGCAGCACCCACAATTTCCATATCTTCCTGGCTGAGGATGGTACGAATTGTTTCCATGCCCATTTTTCCGCAGGCACCAGCCACAAAGACCCGAATTTTATTCACTGTAATTCCTCCCGCATGTAATAATAATAAAATTTAAATTATAGTAAAGTAAACTTGGCTGGCGCCAAGTTTGGTTTTGGTGACGGCCTTGTTAGAAACCTAATCATGATTATGGGAAAACCCCGAACTAGGCAGCCGGGGTTAACATCTCTAATGTTATATTTTATTATAATTAGACAATACTGTCAAACACCTCCAACCGACCTTACCCTAATTCAGCATAATCTATATCCACAATAATTACTTCGTTACCGATTTTTTTAATAGCCTTCCAAGGAATCACCACTGTATCCAACTCACGCTCGCTGCCACGGTTAAAAAAACGGCTATAAACGGAACGGGATGATATTATTAAAGCCTCTATTTTTCCATTGGCATTAATCTTTATATCGCTGTCCCCTACTAAACCCAGTTTAGCACCGTCGTGAAGATTTATAATCTCTTTGCCGGATATTTCACTCAAAAGCATTAACAGACCCTCCTTTTCTGAATATAAGCCATTAACTTCTGGCCGTAAGGTTGGATTATGGCAATAAACAAAGAAAAAACCGCCAATGGTTTAAAGTAATAAATGGATGGCGGATTCCAAATCTCTTCAGGAAGTCCTATAAAAGTTAAAAGCAATTCCAAGGATAGATAAATTCCCCCTGCAGTACCTACTAATTGGGTTATCGCTTTAGCCAAAGGGTTGGAAGGAGGCTCCGACCGCCACATCATCATTTTACGCCTGGTATTCACAGAAAAGACAATGCCTAAAAGCAGGAGGACACTGATAAAGATATTCATAGAATCCCTCCATAAAGGAATCTATGATGTTCTTTAATATTTATGCGAAAACTTGGTGGGCTATAACCCGGTAGAGCCAAATCCACCCTTGTTTCTTTCTGTTGAAGTCAATTCCGTGACCTCAATAAATGAGGCTTGATACACGTTGGTGAATATCATTTGGGCTATACGATCGCCGTTTCGTATTGTAACCTCTTCTTGGCCAAAATTTGTGAGCAATACCACAATTTCTCCCCTATAATCGGAATCAATAACGCCAACGCCGTTGCTTAAAGCCAGACCATGTTTTAAGGCCAAGCCGCTACGGGCAAAAATTAAAGCCACAATATCGGGAC
>JAAYII010000332.1 GCA_012523535.1 Peptococcaceae bacterium | reverse complement strand
GGCCAAGTATCGTAATATCTTAAAATAACTCCTTGTGAATCTACCTCAACCATTTTGTCTTTATTCAAGATCAAAGCGGCCGGCAACCGTTCTTGGATTTGAATGACCAAGGTTCCAGGATATTTTTTAGTAATATGGGCCTCGTTGATAAGGGGATGAAGTTTTAACTTTTGAGCCAAAGCCCCAGTATCCACCAGGAAAATATTTTCTCCCTTCACCGTCCCCAGCAATCTTTCTACCTCATCACCGGCAACGTTATTAAGGCCTTCCAAACTGATGCTGTCGATAAGGAAAAAATCAGACTTGGAAAACATAAAGATCGCTACCGCAAGCAAACAGATCAGCGCCACGAGATAGACAAAGGAAGTGTTAGACTTGGTTTGAGACAAACTCATGCTCTCTCCTCTATAGTATTTTTATATTTTACAATATGTAAGGATTGGGTTGCAATGCCCTTTTAGCACCGTTTTACAACTCTCTGCAATTTTGCGCCTAAAGTCCTATATTTTTCTTCCAGGTTTTCATATCCCCGGTCAATATGGTCCACCCTTTCCAAGACCGTACCTTCTTCCGCGGCCAAGGCCGCTAAGAACAAGGCCGCACCCGCTCGCAGATCCGTAGCTTCTACAAATGTGCCTTCTAAATTAGGCACGCCGTAAATAATGGCCGTACGCCCTTCTACAGTAATTCTGGCCCCCATCCTGACTAATTCGGCCACATGCTGGAAGCGGTTTTCAAAAATCGTTTCCGAAACTATGCTTGTTCCATCAGCAATGGTCAACAAAGCCAGAAACTGCGGCTGCAAATCTGTAGGAAATCCTGGATAGGCCAAAGTTTTTATATCCATGGACTTGAATCTGCCCTGATGTTTAACCCTTACACTGTCTCCGTCGATCCTGACATCCGCTCCTCCTTGACGGAGTTTGGCAATCAACGGGCTGACATGTTCCGGGACAACATTCTCCACCACAACATCTCCCTCGGTCATGACCGCGGCAATCATATGAGTGCCGGCTTCAATGCGATCCGGAATAACGGTATGTTCCGTACTGTGCAAAGACTTAACGCCTTCAATATAAATTACGTGTGTTCCCGCGCCGCGGACTTTTGCCCCCATTTTATTGAGCAAGTTCTGCAAATCAACAATTTCCGGTTCTTTGGCGGCATTGTGGATAATTGTGGTACCCTCGGCCAAAACCGCAGCCATCATGATATTTTCCGTTGCACCTACACTGGGAACATCGAAGTATATTTCAGCCCCCCTAAGCTTGTCGGCTGCAGCTTCCAGATACCCGTGTTTTTCTTTAATAGTTGCCCCTAAAAGCTTCAGTCCCTTTATATGTTGATCCATGGGCCTTGTTCCTATGGCACAACCCCCGGGCCTTGAAATTTTAACCCTGCCGTTTTTGGCTACCATCGGCCCTAAAATAAGGTTGGAAGCGCGCATTTTTCTCATCAATTCTTCATCAACCGTATCCTTTGCCAAGGTTGAAGTATCTATGGTCATTTCATTATTCTCAAATTTAACTTTGCACCCGAGATTCCTTAAGACTTCGATCATATTTAGAATATCGGTTATATTGGGAACCCCCGTCAGAACTGTTTTTCCTTCAGCCAGTATGGTCGCAGCCATGAGGGGTAAAGATGCGTTCTTGGACCCGCTGGTTTTAACCGTACCCTGCAATCTTTGTTTTCCTGTAATAACATAACGATCCATCGTCAAGTCCCCTCCTCTTTATTGCCCTTATACAGTTTTATTTCCGTTTACAGTTCAACGCCAAACTTGGCTAGGACATCTTCTTGTATATTTTTAATAAGCTTTAAAACCTCCGCTGCTTTGGCATTGCCGCGATTAACAATAAAATTGGCGTGTTTTTCCGAAACCTGAGCTCCTCCCACTCTTTGTCCTTTCCAGCCTGCTGCCTCGATTAAACGGGCTGCCGAATCCCCGGGAGGATTGCGGAAGACACTCCCGGCATTTGGGAACTCCAAAGGTTGGGTGTTTCTTCTTTTTAAATTGTACTCTTTAATCCTTTCCAACAAGATAGAACTGTCATGGACTTGAAGCTCTAAAGTAGCTTCCAAAATATAATAGGTCTGCAGAGAACTGTACCGGTAACCAAAAGTAATCTTGTCACCGGACAGGGTAATTCGTTTCCCTTCCGGGGTCAGTACTTTTACTTCCTCGACCACGGACCCGATCTCCCCGCCATAGGCCCCGGCGTTAATCGCTAAAGCACCTCCCACGGTTCCGGGAATACCTGCCGCAAATTCCAAGCCCTGCAAACCGCGCTTCGCCGACTCGCGAGCCAGGCGCATCAGGGGATATCCGGCCTCAACCCGTACTTTATTCTCTTGCCATGAGATTTTCTTCAGTTCCGTGCAAACAATTATTACACCCTTTAAACCCTCATCGGGCAACAACACGTTGGAACCCCGTCCCAAAAGAACAAAAGGTTTGCTATAAGCCCGGCACCACTCAATGATCTGCACCAAATCCTCTTGCCCTTGAGGCCAAAAAACCACTTCACCCGGACCACCGATCTTAAAAGTGCATAAATTTTTTAAAGGGTAATCTCTTACCATCCTACCCTTTACAAGGGGCCAATCCATTATGT
>JAAYII010000331.1 GCA_012523535.1 Peptococcaceae bacterium | reverse complement strand
GCTTAAGGGAATTTCTTTCTACCATAAGTTTTGATTTTATGGTAGAAAGAAATTCCCTTAAGCTATATATTCTAAAGCGTTCAACATTATTTTCCGCCGCTATGATTTCCAGCATAGCGATAACCAGATCCTCGTAACTGCTTTCTTTATGCAGATCCAAGAGTAAAGTCAGCTTGGGAACAAGATGCTCAAAAAGAAGCCGGCGATAAGGAATTCCTTTAAAACCCATAATTTCTCCAAGTTTTAAGATTGTCTTTTCTCCTGGGGCCTGCAGAAAATTAAAAAAGTAATCTTCGTCATCAGTAGGTTTTATATAATACTTTCTGCCCTTTAAACCTTGGAAATATCGTAAGGCGTCATAATATCCCAGTTGAAGGTTTAAGCGGGCCTGTTGCCGGTTAAAATCCAACATGCCTCCCAAGTTGTCATTAGGTGAAACAACGTCCACCATAACCTGAGTATCGGCCACCTTCCTGGTCCTGCCCAAGGCTTTGGTTCTAATGGCCAGGATTTTTTTATATCCTCTTTTTACCAACATGTTCAAGGGCAGATTATCATAAAAAGCCCCATCCACAAATCGCTTGCCGTCAATTTTTTCATGCTTAAAAGTCGGCAAATAAGCGCTGGCCAGGAGGTAATCAACCACCTTGCCTTCCGGAATATCGTCCAAAAACAATTCCAGCGGCTTCATATCGGTAAGGGAGACTGTAACAAAGCCAAACTCCATGTTGGAATTTCTAAGCTTTTGTTCATCAATAACCTCCCATAACAATTTTTTAATTAAAGACGTATCCAATCCTTTACTGGTCAAAATATTCCAGGCTTTCTTCAATCCCTCTTCTTCCAGGTTAAAAATTTGAGCCGGAGTTATGTTATACCAAATTTCATAGGCCTTATCCAACTGGTCTTGTACAACCATGGCCCCGTTCAAAGCCCCGATTGAAGTTCCGGCCACAGCGACAAAGTCTATGCCCAGCTCCTTTAGCGCTTTACAAGCCCCTATCTGATAAGAGCCTTTGGCCCCTCCGCCTTCCAATACGAGGGCATACATGATTTATCCCTCCAAACAAACGTGATTGGCTTAAATATGACTTACCAGGGAATATATTTCAACACTAAACTATTCTTGATATGATCGATTTTAATATCTAGAAGCCAACCTAAGTATGCTATGTCCGGGTAGTGCCGCAGCAAAACTACCCCGGCAACAAAAACAAATGTCAAGGGCAATAAAGACAACCTTGAATATTTACCGCCTGCCCTGCGCACCCTCCTTGCCCGCCAAGGCAAAAACAGGACAACGGCCAACAGGTAAAGTGCAAACGGAATAAACCAATAGTAATTATATATCATCAATACCCAGGTAAGGCCAAGCAACAGCATAGAGCTATTCTTATAGTCCAGCCAACAACATAAAGCCGCAGTCCCGGGTTTTCCGGGGAAGCCAGTGGCTGCCAAGCCGACCTGAAAAAATCTTAGCAATAAAAGCAAAGCTGTCAGAAAGAGCCAGACAAGCAGGGGCTGCTGTTGTCGAAGAACGACCAGCCAGCTTAAATCATAAGGAAACCACGGAGGCGGACTAAAGGACAGGAAAATGATGGAGGTCATTAGTCCGGCCCAAGTTCCATACTTGCCCAATAACTGAAGGCAACACCAAAAAAAAGCCCTGCGTAATCCTCTTTTGGGCTGGGGATTAAATAGGTCCCCGTATTTCCATCTTGGGGCCCTGCGGTTCTGAATCCATAAAAGAAGCAGCCACCCCAACCAACAACAGGCTATTATTTTTTGTTCGGGCCAATTGGTATCCCCGGACATAGAGCCCAAAAGATCTTGGTCTGGCAGGTAATCAGCCTTTCCCCAACTGCCACTAAAGCCTACAAGCCCCATAGTAAGCCGGGTGTCATCATTTATTGCCTGCTTTGAATCCAATAAATCCAAGTAATAAACGGGCTGAGGGGAAAGCCGCTGCTCAATTTCCTGCAAGTAAGTTTTAATTGAGCCGGAATTCTGGAGGCCTTGACCCAAAGTCCAAGCCATAACACAAGGATGACGCCCAGCCATTAAAATCAGGCTTTCCAATTCGGCCCTTGAAGGTATTCTTAGTTCAGGTACGAAAGAAACAGGCAATTCCAACCATACTCCCACACCCAGCTTATCAGCCGCAAACAGCCATGATTCATCGGGAAAGAAGCCCATGAAATAAACAACATTATAACCTGCGCCTTTAACATCTCGCAAGAAACTCTCAATTTGCTGTTTGTTTCGAATATCGTAGTCCTGTTCGCCGGTAATAATCCGGGCCCGAACCGGTATCTTTTGCCCGTTATAGGCCCAAGCCGAAGTTGTTCCGGTGCTGTAATTTAAGCCGATGGGAACTTGCACTTGATCAGTTTGACCAAGCTTATTGGTCACCTTTAGCTCCAACTGATAAAGGAAATGATTATCAGGACTCCAGAGCTTAACTTCAGGCATGTCAAAAAGCAAATCGACCGTTTGTTCGTATTGACCGTTGAGATCAATAGGCAGAACACATTCGGCCACTGTCCTGTTCTGGTCTTTAATTACACCGCTTAAAGACCATGGCCCGTTCTTCAAAGTTTGATGATGTTTGAGGCTGACATTTACGGCAACCTGTCGCTCCTTTGCTTTATAATTCACTGTTGTCTTGGAAACATCGATTGTGGTCTCGGGAATTGCTTCCAGTTCAATTCGGCCTGTAATTCTGCCCTGTTCAGGCCACAGCCAGCCCAAAAATTTCCGTTGCCGCATACTGCCGGGCGACATTTCAAGGTAGAAAGTGTTTTCTCCTCTGTAATCGAACATAGTAGGCGGAATGTCCAGACTGCAAGTATTGCCCCAGCCTTCCAGTTCTCCCAAATAATTTACTTCGTCAATACCGTTTAAGAAAACCCTGACTTTGCCCCGCAAACCGTTGAATACCAGCTGAATAGGAGAAGTACCCCAAGATCCGGAAACTTCAAAATGCTTGACCGCTACCTTAAACCCCTGATTGGAAGGCAAAATAATACTTTTTCGCTGAATGTATTCCGCCAAAAAACCGGCGTCGTCCTTATTAGCTTCGTTACTGTATACCCAGGCTTCCCTGAGAGAAGAAAAGCTTTCCCAGCTGCCGCCCAGATTCTGGCTGACCCTATATACCGTTGTAACAG
>JAAYII010000330.1 GCA_012523535.1 Peptococcaceae bacterium | reverse complement strand
TCCTTATCTTGTCCTCACCATAGAAAGAAGCCACCATCTTTGCAGCTTTGTCGGTACATATTATCGTAAGATCGTCTTTTATTTTTCGAAAATTGGAAATCCAGCCGGAATGATCCGGTTCCATGTGGTTGACAATCAAATAATCGATACTTTGAGGATCAACACCGATTTCCTTCAAGTTTGCGTAAAGGGTTTCCGGTATTCCGTCCCAACCGATTACACCGTCAATTATGGCTGTCTTTTCACCCTGAACTATATAGGAGTTAAGGGTTACCCCGTTGGCAAGCTCCCAGATTCCTTCAAACAGTATGTGCTCCACATTCATAGTGAGCATATGTATCCCGTCCGCAATTTTCAATATTTTCATACGCCGTCCTCCTTGAACTTTAAAGTTCCTGTTCTTCCTAATTATACCATCAAATAATTATTTTCTTTTCTTTTTCAAATTATGCCATTAAATTTTTTTATGGATTTTTCTCACATTCCCCGTATCCTTTGCCGGTACGGCCAAATTAGACTTTGGACAAGCCCTGTAAATTCGCAAACGTTTGCGAATTTGACCAAATCCAACCATGGACAAGCCTCGCAAATTCGCAAACGTTTGCGAATTTGCTTTGCTGTGCAATAATCCTTCCACCGGGGCGACGCCAAAGGACATTTTTTATGTTCTTACGGACGTTGTCTTTCCTGGACGCCGGATGAGCTCGATACCATTCATGACGCTGTCTGGTGGAAAAACATCATAACTAAACCCCGGGAATCGACATTCTGTCCATACATGAAATGGAAAGCAACAGTAACCGCCACAGAGCAGGACAGCCGTTCCCAACGGACGGCTGTCTTCTGCAAGTGAACGGAAGTATTAAATTATTAAATAATGGTAAGATGTTTCGCGATACGGAAAATCCGTTCCTGTCTGTTACCCGGAAGTTGTTTAACATAATTCTCCAGATATAACCGTACTGCTTGTTCAGCTTCCGCTAAATCTACAGCTTGAATCTCCGACGCAAATGGATGGCGTTTAATCATTGCCGCTATCTCAACATCCCCAAGAGTATTAAACAACGAAGCGAATTCCTCCTCCTTTAGTTCTGCATCAAATAAGATATCTTCAAGATCAGCAAAGGATTTCACTTTTTCCTTTATAAGTTCCAACTTATCGGCTGAATAGCGACATCTGAGCAATTCTTCTATTAACTCTCTATATTCTTCATCATCCATTTTAACGCCGGATTCAAATTGGATTTTAGGTTCCAAATCCGGGTCAACTGGGATAATGAATACTTTGCTGAGGGTATTCAGTTTAAGCGCATTTTCTATTTTGGATATAATTTTCGGCAAACTGCTTTCAATATAACTTTGCAGCGAAGAGTTGGTAATGTTCAACTCCGCCAAAATATCTTTAATCGCCTTAAGAATAATTAACCTAAAAGTGTGATTATCATATTTTAGTAATTTTCCATATAATCCCCGAATATCCTCCTCCGAGATACTTAACTCTCTAATGTCACGGTCAGCAAGATAACATCCCAAAGCCGCTGTCAGTACTTGTTCAAAAATATTAATCAATAAATCCGCATAACCTTTGTCATATCCGTAAAGGAGATGATGAATGCTCTCTGCTGCGAAACTCAGACAGAATTGATTCTCAAGGTATAAATTCTTAAGGAATTTTTCAATGAATTCAACACCCGCTAAATCATTAACGGGATTGCAAAGCTGATAATCAATAGAAGCAGGAATATCATGAGCCCCATAGTCCAAGTTGTAGGACTTAAAAAATATTCCGATCCCATTTTCACTTAGGGTTGAATTATAAGAATGATTTGGTGTATCTATTTTATTTTTTTGAACCATATGATAGATAAGCTTTGCCACTTGCAATTTGGTATTAACTAATCTTCTGCCTTTTTCATACAGCTCCGGGATCTTTGCTGTTTTTAACTCTGCCGCAGCCTGGTCCGAATCCGGTAAAGACTTCAAATATAACCCTATTGAATAAAGAATTGATTCCATAATACTTTCAGCAGTCTCTACTCTTAGGGAACTGCTTTCACCCCTATTATATCTCTCGCTTTTAGATGCTAAGAGACTGATACATTGCAGCTGAATACTTTCTAAATCGGACTCAGTCAAAAGTCCGCAATTATAGGCCTCCCGTAAAAGAGAATTAAAATAGAACTCGCCGCTTAAGCTATTGCTATCGATGATGTGTCGCTTTTCAATATTCGCCATCTTCATTCTCCGCTTCCCATTCCTTATCTGCTTCATTTCCTGCATAATCCGGTGCATATCCATAGCGCAAATTACGAGCCATTTTCTCAAGTTCACGTCCTGCCAACAATTCCAATGATCCCTGACATCGGCCATTAAAGGAATTTTTCATGAATTTAATGAGTTCCTCATCACTTATTAAATCAAGAGTATCATTTTTATAAAAATAAAAGATTTCAACTAAATTA
>JAAYII010000329.1 GCA_012523535.1 Peptococcaceae bacterium | reverse complement strand
CTTAAAAAGTTAAATATATTGTGTTTTGATAAATTCTTGGGATCCAGCTGAAAGATGCGGGCAGCTTCCTGGTTGCCGTTAATTATTCTGCCGCTTTGGTCAATGGTGATTATGCCTTCGTCAATGTAGGATAGAGTGGCTTGGAGAGTACGATTGGCGGTAAGCAGGGTATCGTTCATTGTTTTTACCTGGTTGGTGATGGTTTGCAGATATTCATAACTCTGAGATAATTTGAGTTGGTTTTCAATAGCCATAGCTAAAGAACTAATCCAGCCCAGGGTATGAATATGCAAATTGAATTGATATTTTTCCCAGGGCTTATTTCCCATCCAGTGGGCCAGAGATAAGATCCCCAATAAGGATCCTTTTTCGTCCAAGATTGGTGCGGAAGAACTGATATATTCGTGCAAATTTACACAATACTGTTCAGGGCCGATCATATGAATAGGCTGTTTACTCAACATAGCCAGGGCATGACAGGAGGTACCAATGGATTGTTCGTTGCTTACATAACCCGTTTCCAGTTGACCGGAGTAAGGAGAGTTATTTTTACCTACACAATAAAGTGAGATACAATTACGGTCAAATAACCATAAAATATAATTGGAACCTAGCACAAATTCCCTAAAGGCGTCCATTAAGGGGCGAGCAATATTTAGTAGTTGCTTGTTTTCCTTTAGAACAGCCTTGAATTGTGAAGGTTCCAATTTTTTTGATGTCTTGCCTGGGTTATAAGGATCTATGCCATACTCTTTGGAACGAATCCAGGATTCAGCAATTTCAGGTCTTAAATGAGCATATTGCCTGGGGTCGGTATTGTTTTTAATAAAGTCGCGGTGGTATTCCAGTATATCTTTCCAGATGTCCGGGGAAGCCTTTGGGAAAAGAAATTGTTTGGGGCAGTTATTTTGAAATTTATTATTTTGGTGCGAAAGAGAACTTTTTGGTTGCGGCATACTGTTTGCCTCCATTTTTTAGACTGAATTATGTACCAATATCCCGGGGCTTGAAACAAATATCCGAAATATTTTTTTATTTCCTATATTAATAATATTATCTTTATCCCTGTTAAATGTAAAGGATTTACATCTGGTTAAGGGTTTAATTAATAAACTACGTTTACAATTTTATTGTAATTCGTTTAATAATTGATCTTCGATTACTTGATAACAGGTAAGATAAATTTGGAAAAAATTCTTAAACAACCAGTATAAGCCAGAAATTAAAAAATGTGGTGGGTAAGGCTTTTGGTGGAATGAGTCTTGCATAATAAATAATATACATGGTGCGCTCAAGAGATTGGCAAGATAAAAAAATACGGAGGTGGTGTAAAAGTTTCGGGCACAAATTTTCAAAAGAGTGGAGGTGGATGAGTAAACAAAATACATAGCCCTATTGTATGTTGTCTCTCAATGAGGTGATCTATATCTATGAGGAGGAAACTTTGAGATGTATAGCAGTAAATACCAAAAAACATTAGTAATTCTGTTGAGTCTTTCCTGGGGATTCGTATTTTTGGACCGGCAGGCTATTACTTATATCATGCCTATGTTGGTTGAAGAATTCGGTATGAACATGGCGGAAGTCGGCTCTATCACTATGTGGTGTTCGCTGGCTTTTGCTTTTTCAGGCATAATATTTGGTGTAATTGCTGACAGAACGGGGTACCGCAAACGTATACTTATTCCTTTCCTCTTCCTTGGGGCTATATTCTCCGGTTTGACTGCAGTCAGTAGCACAATTTTCATGTTAATTGTAATCAGATTCTTAGTTGGATTCTTTGAAGGACCGGTTTACCCTCTCCAAACAACTATGATGCAATTACAAACCGATCCTAAGAGGTTTGCTATCAATGTGGGTTATATAAGCATGGGCGGGGTTATTTTTGCCGCCATTATCGGTCCGGTTATGGTTACCCAATTGGCTTACTGGTTTAATTGGCATCTTGCATTTATTATTACGGCAACACCGGCTTTTATCGTGGCTCTGATTATTGCCTTTTATGCTAAAGAAGTTGATCGGAAGCAAGTACTGGCCAGCAGAGATGAAAAGGCATCCACCTGGTCTCAATTTACGGAATTGATAAAGTACAGGAATTTTGTAATTTGTCTGATCCTGCAACTGTTTGTTATGTCAGCTTCTTGGGCCGGTATTGCTTATCAGTCAGTGTATTGGGTTCAACTGGGCGGGTTTACCCAAGAACAATTCGGCTTGTTTATGACTATCTATGGTGTTATCGGTATTTGCTATAACTTATTTGCTCCGCGTATCGCCGATAAATTTGGCCGTCGGCCCACATGCGCCGGGCTTTTCTTCCTCTTTATTATTCCTTATATACTAATGTACTTTTCAGCTTCAATTCCCGTCTTTATTGTGTTCCTAATCCTTGGACCTATCCAAACCTTCTTGATTCAGTTAATCCAGGGTATTATCGGCAATGAAAGTATACCTGCACATTTGCGTTCCACCAATACGTCCATTTTAATGGGAGTTGGGGAATTTTTAGGAGCGGCAATTATAGTACGTATTCTCGGTTCCCTTGCCGATGCCTTCGGTCTGCCGTCGGTCTTCCTGGTAGCTGCCATTGCATCTCTAATAGGCGGCCTCATATCCTTGGCTTTGAAGGAAACCAACCCCAATAAAAAAGTTCCCAGCGAGCAAAGCGTAGCAGCCTAATTTAAGCTTGATAAAGCTGAACTTTACTGGTACTATTACCGGCAAATGGAAAGTTGCTGCCAGTACCTAAAAACGGAATTTCCGTATTGAAATTCGTATCGAAATATGAAGGAAAAGGAAGTGTATAAACCGGCGCTTTCCATATTCGCTTGGGAAGCGCTGGTTTTTCAGCCGAGGAGGAGAATATGAAAAAAAAAGAGCTTACCGGTAAATTTTACGATATCCAAGGTTTTTCAGTACATGACGGACCAGGCATTCGCCTTACTTTGTTCATGAAGGGCTGCCCCTTGCGTTGTCCTTGGTGCCATAGTCCGGAATCCATATCCTTTCACACGGAATTAAACTGGATGGAAATAAAGTGTCTAGGTATAGAAAAATGCGGCAAATGTTTAAATGCCTGCCCTCATGGTGCAATAAGCCCGGGCCGTACCAAAAAATCTCTAAAGGATAACAGCGACATTCAACTTATTACCGTCGATCGCAGCAAATGCGATGACTGTGGCGCTTGTGCCCAAGTTTGCCCCTCCAAGGCTTTATATATGTGCGGCACAGATTATACAGTTGAGGAAATTATGGAGTTTGTGCGCAGGGATGTTCCTTTTTACCAGCACTCCGGTGGCGGCATAACTATTTCCGGCGGTGAATGTCTCTGTCAGCCTAAGTTTGTGTTGGAACTTCTTAAACGCTGCAAAGAAGAAAATATTCATACGGCCATAGACACTACGGGTTATGTGGATTGGAAACATATTGAAGCCATTCTCCCCTATACTGATCTGTTTCTATATGACCTGAAGAATATGGACAGTGAACTCCATAAAAGGGTTATAGGTGTACCAAACGAGAGAATTCTGGAAAATGCCCGCAAGATAGCGGCTGCAGGCGGCAAGTTTCAGATTAGGATACCAATAATACCTCAATTCAATGACTCGAAACAATCCTTTGACGCTTTTGGCCGGTTTATTCTTGAGCTGGGTGATGCGGTGGAAGTGGTGCAGCTTTTACCTTATCACACTTTGGGTACGGTTAAGTACGAGAGGTTGAATAAAAATGCACCAATCCTGGTCGCTAAACCCCCCTCCGAAAAACTGGTGGAGGCTAGGAAAAAGCAGCTCGAAGACATGGGCTTGCGGGTCATGATCCATTAATAATTTAAATTGTCAACATTACTCAAATAATCATTAAGGAGGCGCTTTTTATGTATACCTTAAAACCAATCTCGGAACGTGTAGCTAAAATGCGGGACAAATACCGCAATACCAAGCCGGAGATTTGCACCGCCCGTTATAGGCTGGTTACCGAGTTTTATATGCAGAATCCCGATTTGACGGGTATTTTAAAACGGGCTAAGAACTTTAAAAATATTTGTGATAAAATTCCGGTCAGAATTGATGAGGGGGAAGTCATTGTCGGGGCTCAATCCGCCAAATACCGGGCTTGTGCTCTTTATCCCGAAAATTCCATTGATTGGCTGCTGGAGGAAGTAAGAAGCGGACTCATTTCCACCAGGGATATTGACCCTTATATCATCTCCGAAGAAGATCGGGAGTATATCCTGAGTACCGGGGATTTCTGGCTCAAAGAATGTATGAGCGCTAAAACAGATGCTGCTTTGCCCGACGGATTTTTAGCTCATATCGGCAACGGTATCTCTAAATTCGGGCCTAAAGGCAATACTCCTCATCCGGTAGGCCATTTTTGCACCAATTACGAGCGGGCAATTAAGAAGGGATTTGCAGCAATTAAAGCCGAGGCCGATGCCAAAATAGCCGAACTGGAGGAGAAAGGCATTTATGGCGACTCCATAAACAAATACAATTTCTACCGGGCTATTTCCATTGTCTGTGAGGGCATGATTATCCTGACCAAACGCTATGCCAAACTGGCCGCAGAAAAAGCAGCCGTGGAAAAAGACCCGGTTCGCAAAAAAGAACTAGAGGCCATGGCCGATACTTTGAACTGGTGCATGGAAAAACCCTGCCGTACCTTCCACGATGCCATACAGACTTTATTCATGTATCAGACCTGTCTATGTTTGGACGCCAATATGCACGGCATCAGCTTTGGCCGGGTTGACCAGTATCTGGGGGATTTCTACAAAGCGGATATTGAAGCCGGGCGCCTGACACCCGAGTATGCCCAGGAGTTAATGGATTTGTTCTACCTGAAAGTGGCGGAAATGAACAAACCATGGAGTTATATTGCCACCCAGTCCAATCCCGGTTATACCAGCGGCCAGCTGATGACTTTGGGCGGAGTCAAACCTGACGG
>JAAYII010000328.1 GCA_012523535.1 Peptococcaceae bacterium | reverse complement strand
TCGCTCAGTCAAAACAATCGCCCCTTTCCCGGTATATTTTAAACATTTATTAGTAATTATCTAAAAGATTTACTATATCCCAGGAGCCGGCATATCAACACCACTGACCCGATGTCTATGCCCATTGTCCAGGGAGGTATAAAAATACCAGTTATGGACATGCCACCCGTTTTTCAAGGGTATAGAAGGACCGGATAAAGCACTATAATAATGAGCATGGCCGTATTCATATAAGACATAACCTTCTGAGCGGTGGACATGACTATTGCCCATAGGTATTGCAGGTCCGGATATATCCAGACACTGATGAGCATGGTTATGATCACAAGAAGTATGCGTAACGCTGCCATGATTATGATCAAGCGCACTCCTCATATTTTGTCCGACCAAAATTATCACCTCCCTAAGTACAATATTCAGGGAGGATTTTTTTGAGCTTATTTCTCCATGATTCTTTCTGGTCCTTACCGAAGACTTCTTTTCCGCCCTATTATTGCCCCTTCCCTTTCTGGTTACACTCCGGGCAATAACCGTAAACATCCAATTTGTGTCCGGCAATGGAATAATTCGTCTCTTTGGCCAAGGATTTCTCATAACCGTTGAGCGGGCAATTTTTTATGGTCAAGATTTTCTTGCACTCAAGACAAATCAAGTGATGTCTGTGCACTTGTTCATTATACTCAAAAAGTGTTCTGTTTTCTCCCGTGATATTTAGTTTAATAGCCAAATTTTTTTCCGCTAAAATTTCTAGTGTTCTGTAAACTGTAGATAAATTTATTGGCATACCCTTGTTTTGAAGTTCTGAAAAAACCTGTTCAGCTGCCAACGGTTGGTCGCTTTTTTCCAGAATCTCCAGTATGGCGGCACGCCGTTTGGTATTCTTCAATCCGCATAATTTTAAATCATCTCTAAACTCCTTTTTTTCTTTCATGGCTTCACTACCCAATCATTTATTAACTGCTTTGTTGATGCATTCTTCTCATTTTTTTCCCAAAAGCATTAACCATATATGAGAAGAAATAACATATTGCCGCTAATATTACTATAGCAGCTCCCGAAGCAATATTCAAAGTATAAGAAATCCAGAGCCCAACCAGGCAAAAAAACATACCGAACAAGATGGCATAAAACATACGTTTTTTTAAGCTGGAAGTCATCATGGCCGTAATTGCTGCCGGTGCTGTAAGCAGGGCAAGAACTAAAATAATTCCAACCACCCGAATTAAAACAACTATCGTCATTGCAACCAAAACCAAGAGCAAATATTCCATAAAATTCTTTTTCAAGCCTATGATAGCCGCAAATTCTTCATCAAATAAATATGCTTTCCAATAATTAAACAATGAGGTGACCACCAATACTACCAACAAAGTTAAACAGAACATCAAGTGCAGGTCCGCTTTGGTCACAGTTAAAATACTGCCAAACAGATAAGAAGTTAAATCAGGCGGATATCCTTCCATGAAGGCAATAAAAAGGATACCCAAAGCCATTCCTAAGGACCAAAACAAACCAATGACAACATCGGTTTGGCCACCGCCTTTTCTTTTAATTAATCCTATACCTATTGCCGCTCCTATGGAAAATAAAAAGGCGCCGACGATGGGTTCAAAACCGACCAAATAACCCAAACCTACGCCCCCATAAGCCGTATGTGCTATCCCGCCGCTCATCATAACCAATTTTTTTTCTACTATGATAACACCGATAATACCACATACTATACTGGCTAAAATACCTGAATAAAAAGCATTCTGTAAGAACTGGTATTCCAAAAGAGCCTCAAGCATTCTGCCTTCCCCTTTCCATATTTTTTGCTACTTCATTTTTCCCGGCACATTGATTATCCCGGTGCCTTTTGGGGAATCCGGTGCTTTCAAGCTCTATTAATTCTTTATGTTCTTTGAGTACCCGGTGGGGAACCCCATGGGCAATTAAGTCAACCGGGCAACCATATAGGTTGTTGACAACATCCTCATTGATTTCAGGTTGGCCATGATAGACAAGCTTATTGTTTAGGCAAGCCAGATGTTTAACTTCAGAAGAAATTGCCAGCAAATCATGAGTAACCAAAATTATGGTCATATCTTTATTAAGCTCGGCCAGCATGCTAAAAATCTGATCGCGGGATACCGCATCAACATTTGCCGTTGGTTCATCCAAAAGCAATATTTTAGGATTAACCGCTAAGGCCCTGGCTAAAAGCATTTTCTGGAATTCTCCGCCCGAGAGCTCAGCTATCTGCCGGTTGGCCAAATTGGCAAGGCCGACTTTGGCCAGAAGCTCATGGACAATTTCTTTATCATGTGAACTATAGCGGAAGAAGGGGGGCAACTTTTTTCTTAGACGTCCGGTTAACACCACTTCGAACAAGGTTATTGGAAAACTCTTGTCCAGGGCTGCGAATTGCGGAACATATCCTATCACGGTCCTGCTATCTTTTTGTACTTCATCAAAAATTTGCACATTCCCTTCCGCAACTGGAATAAGTCCTAGGATTGCCTTTAACAATGTGGACTTGCCGCCCCCATTGGGTCCGATAATGCCTAGATAATCACCTTCATCCACCTTAAGACAGACATCCTTAAGCGCCGGTGTTGACCCATAATACACCGTTAAATTATCTATACTCACAGCAATTTTTCTCATTGAGCCGCCTCCGCAATTGTCATGGCCATCATTTTCATATTGGAAATATAATCGGCGGCAAGAGGATCAAGGCGAACCGTTCGACCCTTTATTTCTTCGGCAAAAGCCAAGGATTGCCTGCTGTCGATTTCCGCTTGATAGAAAATAACCTTAATATTTTCCTGTTTGGCTAGTTTAATCATATCCTGCAAATGCTTGGGAGTCGCTTCTTTTCCGTCCTGTTCAAGAGCATACATTGTAAGCCCATAATCTTCGGCCAAATAACCAAAAGCGGGGTGAAAAACAATAAATTTCTTGTTTTTTACTTTCCCCAGAATAGACTTGATATCCTGATCCAGCTCCTTTAACCTGTCAATGTACGCCGCAGCATTTTGGTAATATGTTTCTTTGTTCTCGGGATCAAGCAGAGACATTTCTTCAGCAATCGCATCTATCATTGCCATAACCCTTTTAGGAGACAGCCAAATAAGCGGATCTCTCTCTCCTGAAGAAAGCAATATTTCCGGATACTTTAAAGCTACTTTTTCATGGAGTGGGACTACTTTCATATTCTCCAATCTTGCCAGTATATAGACTTCTTCCACAGGTACTCCGATTGAAAAATACAATGAAGCTTTGCTTAATTTTTCTATTTCCTGGGGTTTGAGTTCGTAATTTTCCGGACTGCTTCCAGGAGGAACAAGGGTAATAACTTCAGCTAAATCTCCGCATACGGCCTGGACAAAAGTTTGCTGCGGTACAATGGTAACGGCGATTATCGGTTTGGAGATACCCGCAACCTCGGCAGATTCTTTTTCATTGCTATTGTCTTTGTTGCAGCCCGCTAAAAACAGAAAGCATATTATAAAAATCAAGACCAGAATTCCTTTAGTCCTTTTCAAAAGAATACACCCTTATTTTTGAATATGGAAATGCAAATGCAAATTATTTGCAATAAGTATAATAAGACTTAACCCCTTAATTGTCAATTCTATTGAATTTGCAAAAAATAAGGCTATCTTCAGCGTTTAAAGATAGCCTAAAACCTATGGCAAATAAATTCTTTTGTTACATAATTATTATTCACAGAAGCCTATCTATCCTTTATCTGTTTCTATTGTCAATAACAGGTTTGATCTGGGTTCCTGCTTTCATATCGGCAAGAGCCTCATTGATTTCTTCCAGCTTATATTTTTTAGTGACGATATCAGCAAAGGAATATCTGTCTTTATGAGTTTTAATAAATTGCAGCGCTTTGTAAAAGTGGCGATTATTAGCGCCGCCGCTACCGATAATCTGCAAGTTTTTCTGGACCAGGGCATATGGGGTAAAAGTGACGGGAACAGGGGAAGTTAGGCCAATAACCAGATATCTGCCTCCTATTTGAACCATATCCACACCCTCGGCAAAGGCAGGTGGGAATCCTGAACATTCTACTACTAATTCAGGACCTTTGCCATTGGTTAGTTCCATAACAATAGCTTTTCTTTCTGCCGGATCCTTGATTTCATCGATATTGATAACATGATTTGCTCCCCATTTTTTAGCCAGTTCAAGCCTGTTGGCAGGGGCACCGATAACAATTGTTTTTCCTGCTCCGCCTTCACGTGCTAGAAGCAACGAATAAAGCCCAATCGGCCCGGCCCCTTGAATAACCACGGTATCGCCATAGCCAACACCGTTCAGTTTTTCAAAGGCTGCCATCACGCTTCTAAAAGCACAGGCAACACCGATTGCTTCTTCTTCTGTTACTTCATCGGGGATTTTAACAACTTTGGTAACGGGAACAACATATTCATATTCGGCAAAACCACCTCTAAGCTCTGACGGGGGTGCCATGCCGTAACCAATCCTATGTTCACAAAGCATCGGTTTACGC
>JAAYII010000327.1 GCA_012523535.1 Peptococcaceae bacterium | reverse complement strand
TAGCTTGCTAATTTATCAATGTTTTCCCTATGCTGTTTCTGTATTTCCTTAAAAGTTTGCTTCACATTTTCATCTTCCAACTTGGAGATAAAGTTATTGAAACTCTGAACAGCCATATATTCTCCCTGTAAAAGACGGTTAAGAGATTCTATTGTTCTTGTGTCGGGCATTTGCTTAGCCTCCTTAATGTTTGGTTAAGTTTTTGTTGTTTATATTTATTTTTTCGCAGAAGCTTTAACTAATACATTTATCAAAAGCCAAAGCAAATTTAAAACAAAATAAGCTAAACAAAAAGCCTGGCCGCCCTTAGGGGCGGCTCTATCAAATATTGGTATATCTTGTATTTTATTCTTGATTATTTACTTATTCTGACCATCTTAGATTCGTTCGGCTATTTGCAACCATGCTTTTCATACGAACATTTTCTATCCTGTTGTTTGTTTAACTATTACTTATACTGTATTATTATTTAAACTCTATCGTTAATAACCGTCCGTTTCCAAACGGAGATAATTAATTTCCTGTTCCGACAAGGGAATTTCCAAGGACTTTAAACAGGAATTTAATTCGTCCCTGTTTCGCGGGCCAACTATGGCCAGGGTCTGAAACGGCTGCCTCAGCACATAGGCAAGAGCAATATTAATGGGTGCCACACCATATTTTCTTCCCAGTTCTCTTGCTCTGGCCAGACGAGCAAAATTATCTTCATAGTAGTAAGCCTCTTGAAAGTCCTTTGGGGCTGTTTGGTCGAAAGGATATGCCTCAGCGAAAAAGCCGTTCCCCTGGGCGCTCCAGCAATATAGGGGGAGATCCTTGTCCAAATGCCACATGGCATAGTTGTAGTCTGCATAGACACACCCATACCATCTGGGTTTACGGACATGAGCCAGGGAAAAGGAAGGGCTATTGACGCTTAATCCGCGGTATCCTTTCTTCTCACAATATTTCATCGCTTCCTCAACTCGGTCCAGTTCCCAGTTGGAAACGCCATAGGCTCCGATTAGTCCTTTTTCCACAAAGTATTCCATGCGGTCCATTAGATCGGCAACAGGAACGGCGGGATCGTCCCGGTGAAGCAGATAGAGCTCAAAGAACTCGCTGCCGGTATTATACAGGCTAAAATACAAATCATCCTCCATTAGATCCGGCTTTACTCGCCAATAATCAAAGCATTGAACAAAATCCGGAGTTACGATGGGGTGGCAGCATTTATCGACGAGGATTACCTGATCTCGGTTGCTCCGGGACTGAAAATACTTTTTGAGGATAGACTCCGCCATGGACGCTCCATAAAACCTTCCGGTATCGATGCAGTTACCGCCACTTTCAATATAGGCATCCAGAAGTTTAAAAATTTCATCTTCCAGATGCGGCCCAAACCAGGATGTCCCCATGCAGATCCGTGAAACAGGCTTTTCAACGCCTTTTAGGGTTATGTATTCCATCTTCTCCCCCTCTTTCTTATGAAATGTTAGAAGGTGCTAATTCCATATTGTGGAATTTTATCTAATTATACCATAATAATTCGATAAAATTCTTTCACCACCTCAGGTTTTTACCGAGAAACATTTAAACTATAAAAAATCATGGGCTGGGATGCAAACCGGCCAAAAGAGAATCCCGCTGTTATTTAAAATACAACGGGATTCTTTCAATTAGTTTTTATTCTCCTGACTCCTCAAAACTCTTGAGGCAGCATCCTTTAGCCTAAGGGGTCATATGGAAAAATTCTTCATATGCGGCTTCATCAAAGCCTGTGACAAGATGGTTGTCATCCATCAAGACAGGCCGTATCATAACCGAAGGATTGGCTTGAATGAAAGCAATAATCTCGCCCTCTTCCATTTTAGCAAGGTCAGGCTTTAATTTTTTATAGGTTTGTCCTTTGGTATTAACCAGCTGCTGAATGGTGTAACCTCCGAGCTTGGCTATTTTTCTCAGTTCATCTCCTGTTGGCGGTTCTTTGGGAATATTGCGGTATTCAAACTCCGCTTGTCGCTGGGAAAGCCACGCTTTCGCCTTTCGACAGGTGTTTCAGGTGTTGAGGCAAAAGAATTTTATCATATTTTTCCCTCCTTTATTAAATTGCTTTGGCTATTTTTATACCATATTCAACAGCTTTTGCCAGTTGATCCTCATTCGGGTTCCATTGGTTTTTGAATACCTCGTCGATTAAAAGTCAACTTTACCTATCCAGTAAACATTGCTTTTGATCTTTTTTCATTGGTTTCTCACTCCTTCATATTATCATGCCAAAATGCTAGTCACAAAAATTCAGTACTTGTTGTTTATTGAGATACGAAACCATTTTTCGCTCCGTGATCCTGTCCTCAGGCTCAATGTTGCCCACAAGCATGGGAGAAGCAGGATCATGCTTGAGAAAATTATTTTTTACCGCTGTATCGCTGTAATTGGCATAACAGTAAAGACACCCGTGGCCGCAGGTATTATAAGCTCCGATATCAATACTGGTTACACACCCGCATATCTCCCTTTGATTTATATCTTTTTTAATACTCAAGGGTTGTCCAACAATCTTTGAAAGCAGCCGGTCGTCAATACATTTGCCCTGTTCTATTCCTACCGGGGAAAAATCCATGTGCTCCGAACAAGTTTCTATTTTAATATGGTATTTGTCTGCAATTTTTGACAGTATGGCGGCTATCTCGAGCATTTTTGTGTTCTTAATAGTTTCAAGTTTTATCTGTTTCATATTGCGTTCCGATTTTTGGTATAAATCCAAAAAACTAATTATGCAGCGATCCGTATACCCCTCAAGTTTGGAAGCAATCAGTTCAAAGTTTAAGGCATGATATGCGGTATCAATCTCCTTAGTCAGGATAATCGGGTCATATCTCCAAATTGTTTTTTCTTTGCCGATAGTCCGGGAAAGTATCCTAAAGCTGTTTATTATCTCCTTTTTGGATGGCAAGTAGCGCTCGATTTTATTATCATAAGGG
>JAAYII010000326.1 GCA_012523535.1 Peptococcaceae bacterium | reverse complement strand
TAAAGGTATTATCCGCCGTTATGAAGAAGGCATGAAAAGGATTCAATTAGCCAAATCCGGTTTGGCCGGTGAATTGAAGATCGGTTTTTTAGAGGCGGCGGTGAAAGACTTTTTCTCTTCTCTGATAATCAATTACCGTGATAATTATCCCAATATCGATCTGCAAATGAACCAATATAATATTGCGACATTAATTAATGCCATCCTGGATGACAAAATTGATGCCGGCTTTACTCTTTCCTGCGATATTGCCAAAGTTCCGGGTATTGAATGGAAAAAAGTTTACAGCGATGTTTTTTGCGTAGTTTTGCGCAATGATCATCCCTTGGCCGGCGAGAAAAAGATTTCCTTGTTCCAATTAGCAGATGAGACTTTTATTATTGAAGAACCTTCAGGGGTTTATGATCAACTGCTTGATCTTTTTAAAGAAAGCGGTTTTGCTCCCAAAACCATTCCTCGCTCCGCTTTTCCTGAAAATGTGTTACTTATGGTAGAAACCGGGTTGGGTGTGGCTATCCTGCCGAGGCACTTAAATATTTACAAGCGCCCGGGCGTCAGTTTTATTGAACTCGAAGGTGAAAGCGCAAAAGTTGATATTGTACTGGCTTGGAAAAAAGACAACACCAATCCGGCCATACCGTTGTTATTATCCGAACTGGAAAATATGGATCTGGATAAGAAAAAAGAGAAGAGCTTAGAAAAAGGTTGAGGATAGAATTGGGAGGCGTAACGAATTTATATCCGTTACGCCTCCTTTTTTTAACTAATTCGTCTGGACCCTCAAGGAAAAATTTTTCGTGTATCATATCAATATTCGCTTCCAATTTTTGGCTTGGCATAGAGTCAGCAATTACTGCTTTGAGAGGACAAAATATAATATTCGGTTTAATAGTTTGGACTTTAGATTTTTATTACTCCCAGACTGAGGCTTTGATTTAAATTAATGTTTAGGGTAACTTTCGTGTCTGTTTTAAACTGAATGTCGATTATATAATCCCCGCTGTTTTCTTCCAGTTTGTCAAATTTAAAATCTCCGAAAGCATCGGTTTGCACTTCAGCCAATTTAACATTATCTTTATAAAGCGATACTCTTGCCCCCTGTGCACATTCGCTTATACCGTTGTTATCATAGGCTACGCTGCCTGCAATAAAACATTTATCATAACGATATAAATTTTTATAGTAAACACTGGGTTTGGTATTGAACTCGGGATGGAGAACTTCCAAGTTCTCCTCTTTAATAATCCTGTTCATTTCCTCCTGATCGACACGGATCATTTTTAAGCATCCGGTAGGACAGGCCTGGGCGCAGCGGGGCTGTTTCCAACCCTCGTCCAGCAAATGGGCGCAAAAAGTGCATTTTTGTGGGACTTCTTTCTCTTCATTCCACCAAATAGCTCCGTACGGACAGGCCTTAACCAGTTCTTTTTTCCCCTTGGACTTTTGATAGTCGATCAAGACTATACCGTCCGGGCGTTTAACAATTGAACCTTGTGAGGCTTTCACGCATGGCGCCTCGTCGCAGTTCATACAGGGTGTGGGACGGTAAGCCACATCAATCAATGGAAATTGTCCTCTTTCCTTACGCATAATATTTATCCAACGGTGTCCGTGCAATGGTTGCTCCAGGGTATAACCGGGCCACTCGTTGCCCACATGTTCATCTTTGCAGGCCAGGAAACAGTTATTGCAATTTTCGCATTTGGCCACATCTATTATCATATACCATTTTTTCATTAGACATTCCCCTCTCTTGCCATTTTTCGATTTGTACTAGGCAAGAATTGCCTGCCATGGCGTGTGAATTCTTGATCATCATTCTGCTCGGAGTAAGTGTGTTTACACATCCTCCCCGTTCCACCGATTTTCCGGGCTCACCCAAGGGTTCATATACGGCCGAAGCTTCATAGGAGTGAGCACAGCCCGGGGGTATTCTCTCTGTTATCTGGGCGGCGCAAATAACTGCACCACGGTCGTTATAGACTTTAACCAGATCATGTTCTTTAATACCGCGTGCAGCTGCATCTTGAGGATTAATTCTAATAATCCAATAGTAGTAGCCGTCAATTAAAACCCGGTGGTCTTTAATATCGTTGGTGGCGCAATCTTTGCCGTCGCTTTGGGTATGGAAGGAATAGCGGGGATGCGGTGTTATAAGCTGAATGGGGTATTTGGTATATAACTCTTTATTGTGTGGTCCTTCCCAGGATGGACGGTATTTTAAAATCGGCGGCCTTTCAGGATCATTAGGGTCAAAACGTTTGAGACTTGAAGATTCAAATTCGATCTTGCCGGACTGGGTCTGAAGACCGCGACCGTAACCTTGAGAATAATCTCCGGGCAATGTGGTGATATCCGGGGTGTCTTTGGGTCGGCCTTCGGCAAACCAGCGGTAGGCGACAGGATCTCTTCTTTTTTCAGAAGGTGCAGGTAAGACATAATAACCTTTTTTCAGAAATTGGCGCCAGGAAATCTTTTTGGCCAGGTCGGTGGCTTCGAAATAGCGTTTGACCCAGTCTAATTCGCTATGCCCACCCTCACAGAAGGGCAGAGCTATCTCTAAACGTTTGCTTAGCTCACTGAATATTTCGTAATCCGATTTGGATTCACCCAGCGGTTCAATGCATTTATGCTGTAAGACAAAAACTCTGTAATTGCATTGATTAAATGAATTGAGGATATAGCCACCGCAGTGGGCAAATTCGGAGATATCCCAACGCTCAAAGTTTGTACAGGCCGGCAGTATTATATCGGCAAATTTGGCCTCGCCCTCAAACCAGATGGATTGGTTGACTACAAACTCCAAATTGGGAGAACGGTACATGGCGGCGTAACGGTTGGTATCAACCATGGTCCCAAAATGGGAGCCGCCGTATTTATAGTACATCCTTACCGGGGAATAACCCGGAGCCGGATACTTAATCTTTTTAAACTGCCCTTCAATGGTTAAGGGGTCTTTGGCAAAGCCCTCACATTCACCGTTTAAAATCGCCTCGGGTATTTTAAGGCGAGGAACGCCCTGGGCCACAGTATTTATACTGGGGGTATGAGGCATTCGTTGGTACATATTAACCGCAGAGGCGGTATTAATATAATCGCCGGAAATTCCGCCTTCGGCATAACCGGGAAAGAAAAACCTGGTATCCACCGGCGTACCCTGCTGCAGGCCGCCCATGTTGACTCCCGGTTTGCCCAATCCTTGTAAGGCCATCAGGTAAACCATACCTCGGGCCCAGTCAGTACCGGTAGCGGTTCGGCAGGCCCCGCCAAATCCGGTCAGTCCTCCCGCTGCCAGGTAAGTCCTTTTAGTTCCCCATTCCCGGGCCAGAGCTCGTACGTCTTTGGCCGGTACTCCTGTCTCTTTTTCCTGCCATTCCGGAGTTTTGGGAATACCGTCATCCTCACCCAAAACATGCTTTTTCCAAGCCTCCAGGCCAACGGTATTTTTGGCTACATATTCTTTATCATAAAGGTCTTCTGTCAACCAGACATAGGCAATTGCCAAGACCATTGCGCTGTCGCTGCCCGGTCTGGGAGCCAGCCATTTTCCACCTAATAAAGCCGCCGTATGGTTATAATAGGGATCGATATGCACGGTCTTAATTCCGAGTTCTTTAAGCCACAGACGACGGATGGTTCCTTCATGGGCGCCATAAACTCCTCCCGTAGCTTCGGGGTCACTGGACCAAAAAACAATCATTTCCGCATGCTTTAAACAGTCTTCCACCGTGCTGTAGCTTTCACAACCCCCGTTTTTGGAGCTATGCCCCCAGTGGTGAACCGCCCCCCAATGCCATCCTTCCCAGCTGTCAGGATTGGATATGACGGGAGTGGCTCCCAGGGTGTTAAAAAATCTGTTTTTGGCACTGGTAAAATAGCCGATGGCTCCAAAGGTATGGTGCGATCCGCTGCCATGCATAATTGCCCCGGGGCCGTATTCAGTCTTCATCCTTCTTATTTCCGAGGCTACGATATCCAAAGCTTCATCCCAGCTGATCCGTTCATAGCCGGATATTCCCCGGTTTTGACAGTTTCTTTCCCCATGGGGATCAAAGTCAACACGTTTCATAGGGTAAAGCAAACGGTTCGGAGAATAAACCATAGATTTCCAGGCCAGGGTATGAGCGCTGACCGTTGTCCGCCGCGGCGGCGAGAAACGTTTGCCCCTGGCTTCAATAACCCAAGGATCTGCGTCATGCTTATCAAATTCAATTGGTGTAATGCGTATTATTTTGCCGTCTTTGACATAGACAAAAACCGGACCGCCGTTGGTATTATTGGTATAACGGGTTACGCCGTTACCCATATCCACACCGGCCTTTGCCCCTAACATAAAAAGCATGTTTAAGGTTTCTCCGAACCACATGGAATCCTTATCTTGGCCGGTAACCTGGATTTGAAAATTCTTGCCGGCACTGACGAATTCCAGCATGTCCCTTTTGGGTTTGAGTGTTTTCCTGGCTCGTTCCAAAGTGTCGAAAATCATTTCCACGTCGGGGGCGGGATGGAAACCCTTTTTGGTAACTCCACAGTCAAACACGGCTCCATATAATTCTTCAAGCTTCAACGAAATATCCCGTATCGTTGGATATCCTTCGCAGCCTCTTCTCAAAACTGCGGGAAGAAGTGCGTTTT
>JAAYII010000325.1 GCA_012523535.1 Peptococcaceae bacterium | reverse complement strand
ATATATCCTTATCCCAATAGAGAAATAGTAGAAAAATATGCTAATGCCTATGAGGTAGATCCTTTTTAGATAGCGGCGGTAATAAGGGAGGAAAGCCATTTTAAGCCCGAATCATTTTCCCATAAAGGGGCTGTTGGGCTTATGCAAATCATGCCCAATACGGCCAAAGAGGTTGCTCAATGGTTGGGGGAAGATTATAACCAGGATATGCTTACCGACCCGGAAACCAATATTCGATATGGAACTCGATATTTGGCCCATTTAAATAAACAGTTTGCCGGCAACAGTATTTTAGTTCTCGCTTCCTATAATGCCGGTAGCGGAAAAGTGCGGGAATGGTTGAGAGGTTTGCCGACCGGAACAGATAGCTATTTGATCGAAGATATTCCTTATCAAGAAACAAAAGAGTATGTGAGAAAAGTATTGCGCTCCTACAGAATATACGCCAAAATCTATGATGATAGGACTTACAGCATAAAAAAAATTAACCCGGAATTGGAGAATTCGAGTTAAGGAAAAATGTTAGCTGAACATTCAGTATAAGTATCGTTTAAGAAATAGGATTGACTAATGGGCAAGGCCTTTTATAATCAATAATGGATTTTCTATAACAACGGTTGTAGAAATAGCAGGAGGTTAATCATGAAATACATTGTAATCTTAGCTGACGGTATGTCTGATTATCCCATTGAAGAATTAGGACATAAAACTCCGTTGGCCTATGCCAAGACTCCTAATTTGGATTTCTTTGCCGGCAGTGGGGAAATGGGAATGGTCAAAACTGTACCCGATAACCTTGCGCCGGGGAGCGATACCGCCAATTTATCAGTCTTGGGTTATGATCCTTTAAAATATTACAGTGGCCGGTCTCCTTTTGAGGCTGCCAGTATCGGGATTCCATTGGAACTCAGTGATGTAACTTTCAGATGTAATTTTGTTACTCTTTCCGCAGAGGAACCTTATGAAGAAAAAATTATCCTGGACCATAGTGCTGATGAAATTAGCACGGAGGAAGCGGACCAATTAATTGCGACCGTCAATGAACATTTTAAAACGGAACAAATGGAATTTTTTACGGGATTTAGCTATAGGCATATCTTGGTTTGGCATAATGCTCCAAGCGACTATAAACTTACTCCTCCCCATGATATATTGACCAGGAAAATTGGCGACTATCTTCCTAAGGGTAAAGACAGCGGCATTCTATTAACCATGATGAAGAGCAGCTATGAATTTTTGAAAGACCATCCAGTGAACCTAAAACGCCGGGAACGAGGTTTAAGACCGGGAAATTCCATCTGGTTATGGGGAGAAGGCCGTAAACCGGATTTAACCGGTTTTGCCGAAAAGTATGGCTTAAAAGGCAGTGTGGTTTCCGCAGTGGATTTGATTAAAGGCCTTGGGGTATGTGCAGGAATGCGTACAGTAGAGGTTGAGGGTGCCACCGGTAATGTACATACCAATTACATTGGCAAAGCGAAAGCCGCCTTGCAGGAGTTGGCAAGCGGGCAAGATTTTGTGTATATTCATATTGAAGCTCCCGACGAATGCGGGCACAGAGCTGAACTGGAGAACAAAGTTTTATCGATTGAAAAAATTGATAAAGAAGTTATCGGTACCATTTTGAAAGGGTTAGAAGGTCAAGACTTTAGGATTATGGTTTTACCCGATCATTCAACCCCCTTAAGCGTTCGAACCCATACCAAGGATCCGGTACCGTTTGTTATTTATGACAGTACTAAACCGAAGGCCGGACAGGCTGTTTTTAATGAACAAAGCGCTTCGCTAACGGGTCTTTTTGTGGAAAAGGGCTATACTTTAATGGATAGATTTATTTATGGATAAATTTGTTTTTATCGGAGAAAAAACTTGCCCCAATACTCCATTAGCACGGTCACCTAACAAAGATCGTGCTTATTTCGTATTTAAGCAAGTTTTATTATGTTACCGTTTTTTTTGTTTTTAGTTATGGGGTTTGACAAGGTCTTAGCCTTTTCAATGGCCTAAAGGCCCAATCCTTTTCTCTTGTTCAGGATATGGGCCTCTATGCCGTCAGCGACTGAAACGGGATCGTCGCCCAAGGCTATTTTCCCACCGGTTAGGCTCTCAACGTTTTCCGTCAACAGCTTGACTAAATTAGGTGCCCCTGTGACAAAAGGTGTTGGGGAAAGGTGAGTATATGTCCCGAAAGCAACGGCAAACACCCCGTCAATTGTAGCTTTTTGCTCCATCCATTCAGGTGCGGTTACGGCTATTGGGAGTTGGGGAACATCTACATCGAGATGATCGGCCAGGGCAGTAACCAACATGGAAATCCTGCCGGTATCCGTACAGGTGCCAAAGCTAAGCACCGGAGGGATTTTAAGGAGCTTGCAAACGGCTTTAAGCCCTTCTCCCGCCATATCGATGGCCTCCAGGCTGCATAAGCCTGCTACTTCCAGTCCGTGGTTGCCACAGCCGGCAGAGATAATTAGTATATCGCGCTTAATTAATTCCTTGGCCAGGTTTACAGTATTCCAGTCCTGAGGGCCGTTTCTTAAAGAACTGCAGTTAACCAGGGCCACAACTCCTTTAATTTTCCCTCCTGTAATAACATCAACCAGTGGGTCCAGCTTATTTCCCAAAGCTGCCAGTACAGCCTCGGTAGAAAAGCCGGCTATGGCTTTTTGTATTCGATTTGGAACATAGGGTTTTACCCTTCCATGACGCTTTTTAAAGTTCTCGATTCCAAGATTAATTAATTTCTCTGATATTTCATCCGCTTGTGGAGGATAATACGGTATCTTTTCCTGAATTCGAGGTACACCTATAATCGTACTGATGGCAACCAGGGTTACTTGATACTTTTCGGCGTAGGAGTCTATGGCCGGCGGGGAACAGTTCTCTTCCATAGCTAAAACATCTACGGCACCAGTGGCCAGCATGGGCTCGATGGTCAACCAGTTGCCCATGAGTCCGACAAAGACCTCATCCACGGGATAACGCTGCAAGAGCTCCTGGCCGGTTTCAATAGATCCGACAACCCTGATACCTTTAGCTCCTGCCGCCCTGGCTTTTTCCTGATACCTGGGATCATGTAGCTTTTCGATAGTAAGGGCGCCAATCCAAGGTTGATGGCCGTTAAAGACAATATTGACATACTCCGGATCGAAAACTCCCAAATCAGTGTTGACTTCATGAGGTGTCGGCGTGCCAAAAATAATATCCTGAACCATTTCCAGACCGATTTGGGAATTGTAGATGGTGGCCAGACCTAAACGCAGGGCTTTGATGGCCAAAGAGAAATAATCTCCGTCCACATTGGTGAGGCAGCTGGCTATACAGTTTTGCTGCTCATGAACGGTTCCTGCCGGGTAGATATTAAGTTTTTTCCATACGTCTTTTCTCTTTTGGGGAGCAAAGGCTTCAACCATTAGATTCGGTTCTTGGGGACTTATATGCTGTTGAGCTTCCAGCAATTCAGCCAGCTGAATAGCCAGCTGTTTAATATCCTGGTTGGTATTGATACCTAGCTTTTGGCACATCCATTTTAGTTTGTTTTCGTCTTTAATTTGAAAAGCTGAAGTACCCTCGCCGATGGATTTTAAGGTTCGGTAGGCTTCATAGGCGTGATGGCTGTATGTAGCGGCTCCCATAGAATTTTGAATTAGTAATTTGCGCATGGCATTGGCGTCCGGCCCGATGCCGCAAACTCCTTTGTCCACACCTTTATCCGGCAGCCAGCGACAGGGTCCT
>JAAYII010000324.1 GCA_012523535.1 Peptococcaceae bacterium | reverse complement strand
CATATTATTGGTATCCGTTTCCCCATAGTCGATTACCCGCCCCAAAGTGGCTGTCGTCACTTTCGGTCCCGTCCCGCTATCGGCAAGCAATAGGCTGCCTGCTCCGGTAACAGTCCATTGAGCGTACATGGCTCTTTGATTGCCTTGTTCCGTTGGCATCCGATACTGTCTTTCAGCCGTATTATGGTGGCTGGAAGCTGCACATAGCACTTTACCGGCATATCCTCCTTCAATAAGCATGGCCCCGAGTGCCACTGACAGGGCCATGGTAGAACAGGCACCATACAAGCCGATAAAAGGAATGCCCAATTGCCTGGCGGCAAAACTCGAGGAAATTATCTGATTTAACAAATCCCCGGCAAGTATAAAATCAATGGATTCTACAGGAACTCCGGCTTTAGTCGCGGCTCCCGTTAATACTGTTTCCAGCATTTTGGCCTCAGTTTTTTCCCAGGATTTTTCGCCGTTATAGGTATCTCCCATGATTTGGTCATAATAGTCCTTTAAGGGGCCTCTCCCTTCTTTTGGACCGACAATATTATATCCCGACAAAACAAAGGGAGGATTTTGAAAAACAATAGTTTGATTTCCTACTCTTTTTGATCCCAATTCCGCCATCTCCATTTACCATACTAAGATCATTTGTTTAAATATTTATTTGTTAAACATTTTTTAATATAGTAAGTTCAAATATGATTCATGGATTTGTTTGGTTCGATTTGAGGTTGGAAATATTCAGATCCTCAGGAGCAGATAAATATCCCGACAATAATGGAACTGGCAATACCGTACACCAAGATTGGCCCGGCTACGGTAAACAGCTTACCGCCAACCCCAAAGACATACCCTTCCCGTTTAAACTCCAAGGCCGGTGAAACCATGGAATTGGCAAAGCCGGTTACCGGAACTATGCCTCCTGCTCCCCCAAATTTCACGATATTGTCATAGACTCCTAATCCCGTTAAAAGCGCGCCCAAAAGTATGAGCGTCGCAGTTCCTGCCGTTTGGGCAGATACTTTACTCATACCAAGGTAATTGATATAAATATTGATCAGTATTTGACCTAAGCTGCAAATCAAGCCGCCAACAATAAAGGCCAGCACAGCATTTTTAATCACTTTAGGCTTGGGAGAAATCTTTTGGGCCAATTCTTTATATTCCTCGCGGGTTAAATTAATTGTTGGAGGGCGTAAATTAGCAGCCGACATGAAATACCACCTCTTTTATGTTGTATATTTCCCTAAGATTCAGTAGAAAATTCAATCTTTTGCATTTAATTGCTAGTAAAAGAAGTAATTCTTGCTAATAGAAGAAAATCATTAATTATCCGCAAAAAGGAAATTACTGGAGAGTGTCGAAGATAGATTTACAACTTGCACATAGGAGCGTGGTTAAGAACATGAAAAAAAGGATCGAACGCCAAACACTCCACGTTTATCTCGAAGGCGAGCTGGATCTGCACAATGCCGATAAAGTTAAAGAAACCATTGACATAGAAATAGATAAAAAGGGGATTAAAAATATTGTCCTGCATATGGACGACTTAACCTTTATCGATAGTTCCGGTCTGGGAGTTCTATTAGGGAGATATAAAAAACTGCTTCCCTTGGGGGGGCAGCTT
>JAAYII010000323.1 GCA_012523535.1 Peptococcaceae bacterium | reverse complement strand
GCACAATACCGCCCATTTAACAAATTAATAAAGAGCCGGAGCAGCTTTACAAAACCGTTAAGGGTTTATTTGCACCTGACGTATCCGAAGGAATTAACCTGTTGACTATAAAAGTCACAATACAGAGTATGAGAATCCCGGCGGCGCCCACAGAGACAACAAATCTTCCGGGCAGGCCGATAAATTGAAATACAATCGGGGATAAAAAGGCACCGATTCCATAGCCAAAGAAAGTAATACCGATCGCTTTGCTGGCAGCGGAATAGGTTACCAGAGAATTGACTTTGGCATTAGTGGCGGGAATAGTAATACCCATCGTAAAACCGGCCAAAAGCATGCCAAGGGCAAACAAACCGAGTGAATAGGCCTGACTGCAGATAAATATCCCGGCCGCACCCACAATATAACTTAGCGGCAACAGACTGTGTTTAAAAATTCTAAACAGATGGCCGAATAAGGCTGCACCTGAGCAGTTACCGAGAGATAAAACCGCAAATAACAAGCCGATTTGTGCCGGAACGGCCATATTTTCCCCTACCAAAATGATAGCGGCATTGGTCGGTATGACCATCCAAAAGATAAAAAACAAAAACAGTAAAAATACGTACACAAATACACTGCCTGGGACCCTTCCGGGACTAAGTATATTGGCTGCATGGCTTGTGGCGGCTTCAAGGTCGTTTTTTCTATAGATTTTGGGTTCCGGCAACACAATAAGGGCGTAGATGAGCCACGGTGCAACCAATATATAAGTCAGGAAACAATAATTCCATTGAATACCCGCCAATACACCGGCAACTGTTTGGTAAAGCATGGCACTGATGCCAACAAAAGCCGATACATAACCCAACATGTTATGCCGTTCTCTGCCTTCGAAAAAGTCCACCACAAAGTCAACTGCCATGGGCGTTAATATACCGCAGCCCAAACCTACCATAGCTCGGAAGACAAGAATGAGACCTACACTGCTATGCAACCAGGTCGGTAAAAGACCGCCCACCAATAAAAGAATACCGCCAATGTATATCCAGGTTTTTTTATTTGTATACTTAACTCCTATGGCATAAATAAGCGGTCCTATACCGATAAAAAGACCGGGCATTGTAACTATCAATTGGACGATCCAGGGAGCCACATCCTGAAAAGCAGCTTGAATATTCCCCAAAGCAGGGTTGGAAGCAGTGTTGGCTGCATCATCGATGGCAATGCAGATGACCGCCAGTTTCAGCATTGTTTTACTGACTCTCATTTTTTTCCTCCTCTTCCAATTTGATTATCTCTCTTACAGATGGTTGTCGTTATTCCGATTCCTTTCACCCATCCTCCTTTTTATTATCCTGTTTTTATCTTCTCGATTGAATTTATCGTTCTGCTAGCGAAACCACCTCCTTTTTATTCAGTAATCCCTTTTTTTTCTTTATATTTATCAGTTAAAGCTTCCTCTACCTCATTTTATAGCCGGCGATAATTTTATATGCTAAATAAAAAGCGAATATTATCGGAACCGGAATAAATTGATTAAACCAGATAACAACAAAAAAATTACGAAACAAAAAAAGAAGGAACTACTTGATTTTGAAGTAGTTCCTTCCGGTTATCTGGCAACGACCTATTTTCCCGCTTTCGCGGTATCTTCGGCCCTGGAGGTC
>JAAYII010000322.1 GCA_012523535.1 Peptococcaceae bacterium | reverse complement strand
ATCCATCTTATTGCCATCTGGCTTTGCAATTGGAGACACCCAATTTAGGTCAGATAGGGTTGGATTTATTGTTTTACGATAATGACTTGACCCTTAGTTTGATATATGATGAACCTGAAGTATTAAAGCCTATGCTGGAAATTACAGAGGAAGAAGTAAAGGAAAACTTTTCTCAGCTAGGAATTACTCTGAAGACCATATCATTAAAAAAGAAAACTGACCATCCTCTATTTGAAGCTTTTATCAATGGACAGCAACTGGGTGGAGTTGATTTTAAAGGATGAAAAACAGAGAGCAGAATATTAAGCAAGCTGCAGCCCTAGCATACGATCATGTAGGAGCACCACGGGTTGTAGCCAAGGGAAAAGGGCATGTTGCCCAAAAAATTATCGAATTTGCTCAGGAAAAAGGTATTCCCATTCAGAATGACCAGGCTTTAGTCGAAGCATTGATGCAAGTCGAGCTCTCGCGTGAGATCCCTCCTGAACTTTACCAAGCCGTAGCCGAAGTATTGGCTTTTGTCTACAAGCTGGATAAAATGAAATCCCGAAAGGCAACTCAAGAAAATTAGTTATTTTAAAGGCAGGTATGTTCAAAACAATTAAATTTTTGTTCTTTTATGGAGTTGACGCCGGGCCAGAACTTGGGCAACTTTTTCATTATCGCCAAGGTCCAGACCTTGAAGTCTCCATTCACGAAAAGTGTGCCAGAATTGGCTTTCGGAGATTAATCTGGTATGCATTTCACATTCTTGGTCATAAGGCCAGAAAACATCAACCCACAATTCCCCTTTGTTGCTAAGTACGAGCAAATAGTGTCTTAGTTCATAATTTTTTGAATCTATGTTGCGCATGAGGATATGTGACAAACCGCTAGGGAAGTCGGTTCGTAAGTAAATAAATTTCATTCCTTTCCTCCTTGGCAGAGAAAGTTAACGGATGATATTATATTCTAATTTATATATATGTATTTGCCTTCAAACTATATTGTGATAGTTCTTTTTTTACCTGTAACAGGAGGTTTAAACGATTTTGGAGCATGGTATTGCGGTATTATCTCTAGTTTCGCCCAAAATCCCTGGCGAAAAATGGCACTTTGCCTATTTGAGGATAAAAGATAGTGTTCGACCCAGCTACTGTCTTATTTCAGCCGCCACTATTTCGGAGTTGGCTCAAAAAACGGAGGATAGCAATATAAACACGTTACTCCGGGATTCTTTGGTCTTTGTTTATGATAAGGCCACTATATCTCAATTAAGCAGCTTGAGAATAGAATTAAACAAGTTGGAAATTATTTTTGTTAATGAATTACTTGCCTTATTCTATCCGATTTATAAACCGGAGGATCTGGAGGATATCAGCCAAAGGCTTCAAATAAGACAGAAGCCTTTTTGTACGCCTGCTCAGAAGAAGGTCAGAGTGCTATGGGAAATAGTTAAGCGTTGTTGGCAAAAGGGTTTAAATGAGGATTTGGGATTTATCAACAGGCTTCAGGAACTGACTAAGGGATTATCCTGTCATATTTTTTTAAAGCTTTTAGAGAAGGAAATAATTAAACGATTTCCTGACAGGCCGATTACTACGGAGCCGTATTCTAATATGCTGGACAATTTATTTGAAGAAGAGGAAAAGCAAGGGGATGAAAATGTGCCTATTTCCTCAGAGTGGGCGGAGCTCAGTTTTCGGCCGGGAGGACTGCTTTCCAAAAGCTTCCCCGGGTATGAGCCCAGGGAAATGCAAACAATTATGGCCCAAGCTATTGTCGACAGTTTTGTCCGATCGCAAAACTTGGTTGTTGAAGCGGGTACGGGAACCGGTAAATCTATAGCTTATCTGATTCCTGCCATTTGGTGGGCTAAAAGGAATAAGAAAAGGGTAGTAATAGCTACGCATACAATAAATTTGCAGGAACAATTGTGCAAAAAAGATTTGCCTTTTTTGCATAATATTTTGCCATTTGGTTTTAAGCAAGTTTTATTAAAGGGCAAAAATAATTATGTTTGTCTTCAAGCCCTTAATTATGAAAAAGCAATTGCTGATTTCTCGGACCTAGAGAGATTCATTTATGCAGCTATGCTCTCTTGGGTAAGAGAAACTGATTCAGGCGATTTAGCGGAGATCGAAGCTTTTCAAAACATGAGCTCGTTTTGGAGGAAATATGGTGCCGATAATCCGGATTGCCGTCCGTCTGAGTGCCGGTTTGCCGAGCGTTGGTTTATGCTTAGAGCCCGCAGGAAAGCGGAAAATGCCGATATAGTTATTATTAACCATTCGCTTTTGCTGGCAGATATCAAAACAAATTACAGCATTCTTCCCGAATACGAAGATCTTATTATTGATGAGGCTCACAATCTTTACCCCACGGCTTTGAAACAATTTGGTTTTGAAATCACTCGGGAAAAAATTTGCAAACTGATGGAAAACATAGCAGGGAACAAAGGGAGCCTAGTAGCGGTTTTAAAAAAGGATCTCCCGCTTTGGACTGAAATTTTCCCAGAAGGAAACTGGTCCGAACTGTTTCAAGTGCTGGATCAGATGACTATACAGGGCAAAAGAATACAAAGCCATGCTACGGAGCTGTTTGAGTTTTTGCAAAGTATAATAGGGGAAAGGGTAAACTTAAGGCTTTGTCGTACCAAATTGGGAGATCAGGTTTATAAAGCCTTCATAGTAATGCTGGAAAACTTAAGCAGTACGCTAATGGAAATAAAACAAAATTTAACAAAAACTTATGCTTGTTTATCTGCGGATATGAAGCAATTGGAAATTTATAGATTGGAAGTAGGAAGAATAAATAATGAAGTTGGACAAATAATTGATGGTTTGGAGTTGATTGTTGCCGGCGAAGATGATAACAGGATTACTTATCTGGAAAAAAGCAATGTTGTGTATCTTAAGAATACGGCCATAGATATTGCCGGTGTTTTAAGGGAGAAAATTTTTCAAAAAAATAACAGTACCATTTTAACTTCCGCCACATTGACTGTCGCCGGCCAATTCGATTATTTTGCTCAAGAATTAGGCCTGGAGAATTATAAAGCTTTAAAACTTGATTCTCCTTTTAATTATGAACGGCAAATGATGTTTTGTATTGTCGATGATCTGCCTATACTGCAAACACCTGAGAATGTTTTGGCTCAAAAAACGGCTTACTTTATAGCCGGAATTTCCAAATCCCTGCATGGAAGAACTTTGGTTCTTTTTACATCCCATCGCTATTTGCGTTTGGTGGATCACTATTTGAGGCAGGAACTGAGAAACTCACCTTTAAGAATTCTAGCCCAAGGTCTTGATGGTTCTCGTGGTACTCTTTTGCAAGATTTCATCCGCAACAATCGAAGCATTTTATTGGGAACAAGCAGTTTCTGGGAAGGTGTTGATATTCCGGGGGACAATTTGAGCTGCGTGATTATGACCAGATTGCCTTTCTGGCCCCCGGATTCGCCTATTTATGAGGCTAAAGCCAGGCTTTATGCTGAAAAAGGAAAAGATCCTTTTTACGAATTGTATTTGCCGGAGGCTATCATTCGCTTTAAACAAGGTTTTGGCAGGTTAATCAGAACTAAAGATGATAAAGGAACTGTTATCCTGTTGGATGATAGAATTATTACGAAACAATACGGCCAGCATTTTCTAAAGTCACTCCCGGTTTCTCGCCATTTTTGCGGCAGTTCGGAAGAGATTATAAATCTTGTTGAAAAACAAAATGCCATGGTATAATTATCAAGTAAAGTTGGGTAGATTTTAATGAAAGGACAGCTATGTTTTCTATGAATAATCGTATATTGCCGGCCATATTTACTTTAGCTAATTTAATGTGCGGTTTTTTGGCCATAATTTTGGCTTTCTATAACTCAATGCATGCTGCTTCTGCTATGATTATGCTTTCAGTTTTGTTTGATACTCTTGACGGCAGAATAGCCCGGAAGTTAAAGGCTGATTCCGATTTTGGCAAGGAATTGGATTCTTTGAGTGATATTGTTTCGTTTGGGTTGGCTCCTGCAATCTTGGTTTACTTTTTTGTATTTCATATTTACCTTCCATTTTGGGGGATATGGGTTTCAGCTTTTTTTGTACTCTGCGGTGCCGTGCGTTTGGCCAGGTTTAATACTCTTCCTCATACCGATTATTTTATTGGTTTACCCATAACTTTTGCAGGCGGATTTGTGGCTTTTTTGCTTTTGTTTTCAAATACCCTGCCCACACTGAGTTATTTGCTGGTTATGGTTATCTTGGGATTTTTGATGGTTTCTTCGGTGCGTGTTCCCAAATGGGGGAGATCCATGGAACAAATTAATAAATGTTGAATTTTTCACCCCAATGATCACCTGTGCATATAGTAAGGCACAGGTGATTTTTTATGGGGAGGGATAAAAGTGACGCAAGCGGTAGATTGGAGCAAAATTGGAGTTAGAATTGTTCAAGGGCTTAATACTACTATTGATGCGGTTAGACAACTTGATACCCAGGAAGCCGCCCTTGTTATGAAATTGTTGGGGAAAACATGCACTAAGATGATGAAAGAAGGGGTAGGACATCAGTTTGGCATAGCGATGATTGAAGCCAGTGAAAAGTTGGCACTAAAAGATAAATTAGTCTTTGAAGATGTCCTAAAAATGTTGACCGGTATAATCGGTAAATTGTATTTTTCAGCAAAAACTGCAGAAGAAGTGGATTTGGTCAAACAACTTGAAGACGCCGTTAAAAACTATCAAGTCGTATAACGTTTATTAAATGCATAAACTATTTTGGACTGAAATTCCAGTGTAAAAATGGGGGGGAGCTTAATGAGAATATATTATTTCAGATTACCGCAACCTGTACTTAATATTTTGAGAAAAGTTTTTGGGAATAAATAAAAAACAATATGCATAATTTTCCATTTCCCTCCTATATATTTTATATAACGGTTAGGAGGGAAATCATGATTCTAAATCGTCATTTTTGCATCATGGTTTTATCTGCCATATTTATTGTTACTGTAATTTGGTGGCAACAGCCGGTTAATGTGGTCACGGCCATGGCTGCAGGGGGATATGTGGACGATTCTCACCAGTTGGTCAAGCAATGCTTTCAGAAAATGGACTATAGGCAATTTGACTTGGCTAAAGATTTTATGACGGAAGATGCTCAAAAAGAAATTAGTATTCTGGAGCAAAGATTGAAGAATAATCCTTTTTTAAGCATGCGACGAATAGAAATTCAAAATATAAACCCGGGTACTTTTTTGGTGAAAACTATTTGGGGATCCTCCATAGAACCTCAAGAAGAAGCAAATTATTTAGTGGAGGTTGATTATGCAGACATTGGGCTAATCATAACTTCCATAAAAGCTATATGATTCATTAATCTGTATACCTTCCGAAGATTCGAGACAGAATATGAACAGAATTTTGCTTGAGGTGAAGGAAATGATGGCCCACGTTGAAAAGGATGTTTGCATAGGCTGTGGTGCCTGCCCTTCTATATGTCCCGAAGTATTTGAGATGGATGAGGATGGGCTGGCTATCGCTTTTCAGGAACATGTTCCCGAGAATCAAGAAGCATTAGCGGAGGAAGCTGCGGAAAGCTGTCCTACGGAAGCAATAATTTTAAGTTGATATTTAAAATAATCCGCTTGTTTGTTAGTCGACTGTAAGGGACAAAAAGCAACATGATTAACTTATAACTTGTTACTTTTACTTCCATATTAGTTTTTTTACGAAGTAATTTTAGGCAAAGTCGATGTTTTATTTTAGTAGAAAATAAAAAACAGATATTTTAACGATAAAAAAAAATAAAGGCGAATATAAAAAGTCCTTGATAAATAAGGCTTAAAATGATGTTGGAATGCCGAGAGGTGTTCCTTATTTTTTAGGAATTCGACATACCTGCTGATTTATAATGAAGTCACCGGAAAGGACAACCGGAAAATAATAAATAAGGCGGGATTTGTTAAAATGTCAAACAAAGTTAAAATAATAGTAGCTGAAGACAACCGAACTTTATGCCAGATTCTTCAGGATTATATCCAAAGGGACGAAAATTTTGAACTCACTGGCGTGGCATATAATGGGCTGGAAGCATGGGAATTGATTCAAAAACATAATCCGGACTTAGTAATTATGGATTTGGTTATGCCCAACCTGGATGGGATTGAAGTTTTGGAAAGAATAAATAACAGGACCTCGGTTCCCAGACCGAAAGTAATTATGCTCACAGCCTTCGGCCATGAAGCTTTAACTCATCAAGCCATGGTAATGGGTGTTGATTATTTTATCCTCAAACCCTTTGATTTGGAAATTCTAGGCAAAAGAATAAAGACTTTAACTCAGGAAATTGAAATATCCGGTCCCCAACCCAGTCAGACCTGTACTTCGGTGGCACCGGTGGGTCGAGGTGTAAATATTAGCGTGGAAGTTACCACCATGATGCACCAACTTGGGATCCCGGCACATGTCAAGGGTTATCAGTATATTAGAGATGCTATATTAATGGTTATTGAAGATGTATCATTATTGGGAGCAGTAACCAAAGAGCTTTATCCTGCCATTGCCAAAAAGTATAATACCGCCCCGAGTAGGGTGGAAAGAGGAATTAGACATGCCATTGAACTCGCTTGGGAACGTGGCCATATGGAGACCCTAAAACGAATATTCGGTTATTCCATGAACATAGAGAGACAGAAACCCACAAATTCGGAATTCATTGCCTTATTGGCAGATAAATTAAGAGTTATGAGCAAAGTAGGTTAAAAAATTATCCCTATTTTATGAGGCATTATAAATTCATCAATATATAAATACAGTTAAGGAGACACATATAGTGTCTCCTTTCATTATGTCCGTTTCCATGGTATATTCGTAAATATATGGAATATTACTTGAAAAATGATTAAAAATTGGTTGAAAAATTACTAGAATAAAGTTTAGGAGTGAATACTAGTGAACAAAGAAAGAAAAAAAGGAAAGTTTATTGTTTTGGAGGGTATTGACGGTTCGGGTCTCAGTACTCAAACCCTGCGTCTCAAGGATTATCTGCTGCAAAATTACGCCATTAAAGCTGTATTGGCTAAAGAACCTAGTGAAGGCCTGATCGGGGCGTTAATAAGACAAATCCTCAGCGGCAGAGTAACCGGGATTCATGACAGAAGCCTGGCCCTGTTATTCGCCGCTGACAGGCTAGATCATATACATAATAAAATCCTTCCTATTTTGGATAAAGGCGATTTTGTTATATGTGACAGATATTTGTGGTCATCTTTTGCTTATCAGGGACTAACCAATGAACTGGTATGGATTGAAGAAATAAATAAGTACGCCTTAAAACCAGATTTAACAATTTTCATTCGCGTACGGCCAGAAACATCTATGCAGAGGATTTGTAGCAGCAGAATTAAAACTGAAATATTTGAAACGCGGGAAACCTTGGAGAAAGTTTTGGCCAATTATGAAAAAATATTTAAAAAATGGCAAGAATGCGGCAAAAATGTAGTTGAAATTGACGGTGAAAAAGACCCCCAGTCAGTACAAATTGATATTATGCGTTCTATTGATGAATTTTTGCAAAGAATGGAATGATAAGAATAAAGCAAAAGGCCATATCAAAAAAATTGGCCTTAAAAAATACATTATGGTGCGCCCGGCAGGATTTGAACCTGCGACCTCCGGCCTCGGAAACCGTCACTCTATCCCCTGAGCTACGAGCGCAAATTTAATAAGAAAACCGCTAGACTACTTTACTAAATACAATTAGTTTTGTCAAGCTCTTCTGAGTACATTATCTGCTTTTCCAGTAAACTTTATTGAATTTATTTTATAAATCATATTTCAATCATAAATTATTAAAAGCAATGCTTATGAGGTTGCTATGAGATTAAAAAGAATCTTGGTAAAAGGAATTAAAAAAATACCGTGGAATATTTTAAGACAAAGTTTGGGTATTATTATCGGGGCCTTAATTGTAGCCGTAAGCCTTAACACTTTTATCCTTGCCAACAGGATTGCCGACGGCGGAGTTACAGGTATTGCCATTATTCTGCATTATATTTTTAATTGGGAAACAGGGCTGGTCGTATTTATTTTAAATATTCCTTTGTTTATTCTGGGATACAAAACATTGGGAAAGCGCCTATTGCTATACAGCATTTTAGGTGTAGCGGCTTTATCGGTTGCTTTAAAATTTACGGCTGAAATTCCGGTAATAACCAGGGATACTTTTTTGGCCGCTGTGTTTGGAGGATTGGTTACCGGTATAGGTATGGGTATTATTTTCCGTTGTTATGGTTCACTGGGCGGAACTGACATTTTGGCTATTTTATTAAACAGAAAAACTTTCTGGAGTGTGGGACAAATAATTTTGGCTTTCGATACAATAATTTTTATCGTGGCAGCCATCCTTTTCAGTCCGGAAACAGCGATGTATGCCATGATTTATATGTTTATAGCCACCAAAGTTATTGACCTGGTTCAAGGAGGTTTGGATTATTCCAAAAGCCTTATTGTGGTTACCGACAAACCTTATGAAATAGCCTCGGATATAATTAAAAAATTAGAACGAGGCGTAACTTTTTTTGATGCCGAGGGTGCCTATTCCGGAACTAAGAAAAAAGTTATTTATTGTATTGTTAACCGGGCTCAGTTGACAAGTGCCAAAGAAATTATTCACGGTCATGACCCGCAAGCCTTCTTGGCTATTGGGGAGGTCACTGAAGTTTTGGGAGAAGGTTTTAGCAAATGGAAAGGTCATTGAATCATAAACCTGGCACTGCCAGGATATTGCTGTATATACAAATGTTGAATTTTTAGTTATACTATTATTAACATAAATTAACAAGCAATAAATAAATATTATATGAATGGAGGTTTTACAATTGAATGATGATATTAAGAAATTACAACAAGAACGTATAAGTATTTATCAAGATTTATACCGGAGCAAAGTTCCTCAAAGAGTTCCTCTTAATGTCAGTGTAACCTATGAGTTTGTCTCTCAATTTGCCGGCTTGGATATGAGAGAAGCCAAATGGGATTCGAGAGTTATACTGGAGGGAATGGATAAGCTTGCACAAACTTTATACACCGATGTTTGTCCCGTATCTTCAACTGCCCGTTATCCTTCTTTTTATGAAATTCTCGAATCTCAATCTTTTGTTATGGGATCGAATGGTTTTATGCAACACCCGGAAGTTGTGGGAATGCTGGCCGAAGATTATGATTACTTAATAGAAAAACCATTTGATTGTTTGGTAGAAAGGGTCTTGCCCAGGCAATACAAAGCGTTGAATATTGATAAGCCGCTGGAAATGGCCTTTAGTCTGGCTAAAAGTATTGTGGCTCATAATAATGAAATGGCCCAATT